>NZ_JBEPDB010000012.1:0-42689 GCF_040300025.1 Dactylosporangium sp. NPDC000555
ACCCGGTCGCCGGCGACGCGCCGCACCAGCTCGGCGGTGCCGTCGGTGGATCCGTCGTCGAGCACCAGCACGCGTACCGCGGGCGGCAGCTCCAGCAGCGCGCGCAGGCACGGCTCGGCGCGGGCGGCCTCGTCGCGCAGCGGCAACAGGACCGCGACCCGCCCGGGCGCGACCCCGTCGGCGGCCCCGGGAACCGGCGGGCGGCGCAGCAGGCGCGCGTTGGCCAGCGTGTGGATCAGCAGCGCGAGCAGCGCCGCGCAGCCGATCAGGAGGAGCGCCACAACCGCACCGCCAGCGGGACCGCGACGAGGCCCATGCCCACCGCGCCCCAGGCGGCCGAGGCGGGCAGGCCCAGGAAGAGCCCGTGAGCCATGATGCTCGAGGTGTACGTCCAGAGGTACAGCGCGTACATCGGCGCATCGGCTCCCGGCCGGGGCGGGTCGTCCCCGAGCGCGAGGCGCAGCAGGGCCGTCAGCGCGAGGGCCACCCCGAGCCAGCCCAGGTAGTTGGTCAGCGGGATGCCCGGCACGCCGGGGAGCGCCGGGGTGGTCGTGTGCCACAGCCAGTACCGCTGCGAAACCATCTGCGGATCGAGGAACAGGTCCCACGCGGCGAGCCCGAGCCCGGCCACCCCGACGCGGGCGAGCGGCCGCGCGGTCAGGCGCCCCGCCGCCACCCACGCCGGCCAGGCCATCCAGGTCCAGGCGAGCGGGATCACCAGCGGCACGCCGAGCAGCCGCGGGCCGAGCGCGCCGGTGTAGTCGTAGGCGCCGAACGGGTGGCCGGTCGAGCGCCCGACCGCCTCGACCAGGAGGCCGCCGCCGGTCGTGACCAGCACCAGCGCGCCGGCCGTCCGCGTGCCCCGGGTGGAGTACGCGTGCCAGACCGACAGCGCGAAGCCGAGGCAGACCGTCGCGACGACGAGGGCCGCGCGGGCGCGGCCGTCGGTGAGCGGATACCCGATCTCGGCGAGCACCAGCGCGCCGAGGCCGAACCAGGTCCTCACAGGGGGAGGGCCCGGCCCAGCACGGCGAACGGGCGGTCGTCACCCGGGAAGTTGAAGTGGCGCAGGACGTCGACGAAGCCGAACCGGCGGTACAGCCGCCAGGCCCTCGACGTCGCCTCGGGCGCCTCGGGCGTGGACAGCAGCACCGTCTGCTGCGCGGCGTTGGTGAGCAGCTCGTGCAGCTGGCGCGCGCCGATGCCGTGCCCCTGCGCGAGCGGGCGGACGTGCAGCTCGACCAGCTCGAAGCAGTCGGTCAGCCAATGCTTGCGGGCGTCGCGCTTGAGCGCGCTGCGGACCTGATCGTGCCACCACTGGCCGGAGGTGCCACGGTAGCCGTACCCGAAGCCGAGCAGGTTGTCGTCGTCGTCGAGGGTGGCGACCGCCTGGAACGCCTCGCGGCGGGTGTGCCCGGCGACGTAGCCGCGGCGGGTCTGCAGCAGCTGCACGGAGTAGCCCATGGCCTCGCCGTACACGGCGATGACGTCGTCGAGGCGTTCGACCAGGTCCTCCCCGTGCCACCGCACCAGCCTCACTGGCCGTCCCTCCACCCGATCACCTCTCGGTCGCCGTCGATGCCGAGCACGCGGAACCGGGCGAACAGCTCCTCCGCATACCAGCCCTGGCGAGCCGTGCGCTCCACGACCGCGGCATGCTCGGGCCGACGGTACGCGAACCGCACGACGTCCGCCGCGGAGCGCCAGAGGCTCACCGTGCCCTGGAATCCTACGGGGGCCTCGCCGACCCCGAAGGCGCAGTGCAGCCCCTCGGCCGTGCGCAGGCTGCGCGCGACGGGATCGATGGCCCGCCAGAAGGCCGCCGCCCGCAACGGCCGCAGCCGCGCCCGCGTCAGCACCGCGATCGGCCCGTCACGCCCCGCCGCCGGCTCCGGCGTGAAGGGCGAACGGCCCGACCAGGTGCCGCGGCTGGCGATCGGCTCCAGCGTGATGGTGCAGCTGCTCGACGCGCCCCGCATCGGCGGGCGGGCTTCCCCGTCCGACACGACGAGCGCCGCCCACCGAGTCAGGTCGGCGGCGCCCACCCCGAACTCGCTGCCCCGGGCGGTGCCGAGGAGCTTGGCGAAGTACGACTCGCGCCGGATCTTTCGCCTGTCGACCGCCATGGACCAGAACATCGCGGGCACCGCGCGCCGCGGCACCCGCCAGATGTGAAGGCGCGCGATCACGCCACTTCGGCGGCCGTACCGCTGGTGATGCGCACGAGCTCGGCGTACGTGATCGGGAAGACCGCCTGCGGGATCCCGCCGGCCGCCCACACCTCGCCGAACCGCGCGAGGTCCACGTCGACCAGGGTCCGCACCGGCTTGGGGTGCCCGAGCGGGGAGACCCCGCCGATGACCTGCCCGGTGTGCTCGCGCACGAAGCCGGCATCGGCGCGCTTGATCTTCGCCAGGCCCAGCAGCGCGGCGACCTTGGCCGTGTCGACCCGGTGCGCGCCCGAGGTGAGCACGAGCAGCGGCTCCCCGCCGGCGTCGAAGATCAGCGAGTTGGCGATCTGGCCGACCTCGATGCCGATCGCCGCGGCGGCCGCGGCGGCGGTGTGCACGGCCTCGGTGAGCACCTTGACCCGGCACGGCCCGCCGGACGCGTCGCGCGCGCCGGCGGCGTCCAGCGCGTCCTGGATCGCCTGGACGTTGGGATGTGGCTGCATGTGTCCATCTTGCCTTTCGCTCGGCGGGTCAGTTCGGCGTGGACTCAGTTGGGCGTGGACTCAGTTGGGCGTGGACTCAGTTGGGTGGAACATGGCTCGGGTCCGACGGTTCGGCCTTGACCCGGGCGGTCTCGGCCAGCGCGACGCCGGCGAGGATCAGCGCGCCGCCGGCGATCCGGGCCGCGTCGAGGTGCTCGTGCAGCGCCAGCCACGCGACCGCGGTGGCGACCACCAGCTCCGCCATGCCGATGATGCCGACGCTGGTCGGGGGCAGGTGCCGCATGGCCCCGGCGATCAGCAGGTAGGGGGCGATGAAGCCGCCGATCACGATGTACGTCAGCACCAGCCACACCGGCAGGTGTCCGGTTTGGCTGGTGGCGGTGAGCCTGAAGAGCACGGACGGGTCGAAGCGCCACCACCATCGCGACGCCGGCGGCGGGCCGGGGCTGGTGATTCACCCGATGAGCGTAGCGATCAGGGGTATCGATTATTTCGCTCCTTACGGGCGGCGTCTTGCCCGCGGTTTTTGTCGTACCCCCTGACTAGGGTGGCTCCGTTCCCGGTGGTGGGCCCGGGTGACGGCCGGGGAGTGAATCATGCGAACGAGTGTTCGAAAATTCTCTCCCAACCATTGCCACCCACCGCCCTCCCCGGTGTAGTCTTAGCCCATCGAACGAGTGTTCGAACTGCTTCGGGAAGAGCGATTCGCGGCGCCGATCCCGAGCGCGGTCCGCGACACCGCGGAGGCCGGATTTTCGCGGGTCTGGCCTCAGGCGGGGCCGCCGCTCGCCGCCCACGACCCCCGGGCGGCGTGCGGCGACCCAGCCGGCCGGGTGTGGTGTGGGGAAGCTCCACGCCCGGCCGGCACGCCGTCGCCCATCGCGGGCAACGGCACCCGTTCGACCCGCGTGGCGCTGTGACTCCCCCCACGGCGACACGGCACGCGCATCCATGCGCACCACAGGCAAAAACCTGCCGACGCACCACAGAGGGAGAGCACCGATGCCGACGAACCGTTCGACCAGCTCGTCCAACGTCAGTCGATTCCCGACCCCTGTCCCGGGTGGCGGTGCGTCCCGTCAGCAGCTTCCGGTGCCCGCACACGCGCTTCCCCATCGCACCCCGCGGGAGCTGCTGACCCTGGCCCGCCATGGGCTCGAGGAGGCGGCGGAGATCCGCACCGACGGCATGCGCTACGCCACCGCCCACCTGGCGGCCCTGCGCGCGGCCGCCGCGGTGCTCGCCGCCCGCGCGGTGCCCGCCGCGCCCGGCCGGCGCAGCCGGGTGACCAGCGTCTGGTCCCTGCTCGTGCTCGTCGCCCCGGAGCTGTCCGAGTGGGCGTCGTTCTTCGCGGCGGGCGCCAGCAAGCGCTCGGCCGCCGAGGCCGGCATCCCCCGCGTGGTCAGCGCCCGCGAGGCCGACGACCTGATGCGCGCCGCCGAGCAGTTCATCGCCGTCGTCGAGGTCGCCCTCGGCTACTCGTATCAGCCGAGGCTCGAGGGCCTGGCCAGCTGACGCTGCGTCCCCCTGCGCACCGGTGCCAACCACCCGCCAAGCCCGAGCCGCCCACCATGGGCCCGAGCCGCTCGCCCGCTGGGCTGCCCGGGCCTGCGAGGCGGCCGCTCGGCAGCCATCCGGCCCACCAGGCGATCGGCCCCATCGCTCGTTCGCCGAGCTTCCGGCCGTTGCCCTGCTCGGCTCGTTGGGTGGCCAGTCCGCCGACTGGCCGGCTTGCCGGGCTGCCGGCCCATCGCCTGTTCGCCGGGCTTCTGGCTCACGGTCCTGCTCCGATCGTTGGACGGTCAGTCCGCCGACTGGCCGGCTCGTCGGGCTGCTGGCCATCGCTTGTTCGCCGAGCCTTTGGCCGGGGCCCTGTTCGTTCGTTGGGCGGCTGCTCGTCAGTCGCGCCCGTTCGATTGCCGGGCGGCCGATTCGTCGCGGCTGGCCGTTCCTGGGCGGCGGATTCGTCGCCTGGGTTCGGGCCCTCGTCGCGCGGTTTCGATCCGGTCTGGCTCGCCGCGGTGGACGGTTCGTGGACGGTCGATTTGTTGCCGGATTCAATCGCTGCCCGTCCGTCGCGATCCGGTCGAGGTGCTGGTGGATGTGGTCCGTGATGCGCCACGTGTTTGCCGCCGGGCGGGCGAACAGCGGTGGCAGGACGGTCCGGTCGGCGATCGAGCCGGGTCGCGGGGGTGTCGCCGTTCGGGTGCTGGTCCCGGCTCGGCTTGGGTGTGATCCGGCCTCTGGGTGGCGACGGCGCCGCTGAGGTCGGGGAGGGAAGTGGTCCCCCGGCGGCAATGGTGACAGCAGGCGTTCTGCCTCAGGGCGATTTGCCCGCGTTTATTTGGATTTATCTCTTGGGCGTCGGGCCGGGAGAAACGAGGAGCACGACAGTGGGGGAGCAGGTGCCGTGGCTGGCATGTCGGCTTCGGCGGCCGCCGAGTTCTACGACGAGGCGTACGACGATGTGCGTCCCGAGGACGACGAATGGGCGTCGATCGCCGTCGTCGGAGGACGGGCCGCGCCCCAGCGGCTTGAGCGGCCGACGGGGGCCGAGCCGGGGGATGGTCACCCGGCGCACCACCGCGACCAGGCCGGTGGGCTCGGCGTCGAGGATGCCCGCCCCTTCGGTGACGAGCCGCCCTGCCGCACCGGAGGCGAACCGACGCGTCCGTCTCCGCTCGGCCCGGCGCCTGGTGCCGCGCTCGGCCCGGCGGCCGGTCCCGCGCTCGGTCCCGCGCTCGGTCCCGCGCTCGGTCCCGCGCTCGGTCCGGCGCTCGGTCCGGCGCTTGATCCGGCGCTCGGTTCGCTCCGTGGTCCGGGAGTCGATGTGGCGGAGGCAGGCTCGCTGCGCGGTCCGGGAGTTGGTGGCGAGGGCGGCTCGCTCCGCGGTCCGGGGGTCGGTGGCGAGGGCGGCTCGCTGCGTGGTCCGGGTGCCGGTGCGGAAGAGGCAGGCTCGCTGTGTGGTTCGGGGGTCGGTGTGGCGGAGGCAGGCTCGCTGTGTGGTTCGGGGGGCGGTGCGGAGGGCGGCTTGATGCGGGGGACGGCGATCGGGTCGGCGCGCTCCTCTGTTGGTGGCGGTGCGGGGCGGGCGGCGGGGCTGCAGGTGGTGCGGGCCGCGGGGCTGGGCGGTGTGGTGCGGACGGCCGCCGGGCGCGACGCCGGGGAGACGGGGAGCGCCCGGACGCTGCCGGTGCTGTCGGGGCTGCGGGCGCTGCTGCCGGGTGGTGGGCTGCGGCGCGGGGCGACGATCGCGGTACACACCTCGTCGGTCCTGCTCGCGCTGCTGGCGGCGGCGTCGCGGGCCGGGTCGTGGTGTGCGGTCGTGGGGCTGCCGGCGCTCAGCCCGATCGCCGCGGCCGAGATGGGCATCGCGCTGGAGCGGCTGGCGCTGGTACCGAATCCGGGCACCGAGTGGACCACCATCGTGGCCGCGCTGCTCGACGGGGTCGACATCGTCGTGGCGGCGCCGCCCGGGCCGGTCGCGCCGGTGGTGGCCGGGCGGCTGGCGGCCCGGGCGCGGCAGCGGGGGAGCGTGCTCATGCCGGCGGGAGCCTGGACGGGGGCCGACCTGACCGTCGCGCCGGTGCGCGGGGCCTGGGGTGGCCTCGGCGCCGGGCGGGGACGGCTGCGCTGCCGGGAGATGACCATCCAGGCCCGCGGCCGAGGGGCGGCCGCCGCGCCGCGCGAGGTGACGCTGTGGCTGCCGGCCCTGGAGGGCGTCCTGCCGCCGGTTACTCGCGCTCTGCCGGCCGACGCCGATTCGGCGCCCGCGATCGGAGCGGTACCGGATGTCCGTGAGGAACCGGCCGGGCTGCGCAGGGTGGGGTGAGGCGGTGCGGACGATCGTGGTGTGGTGCCCGGACTGGCCGGTGATCGCGGCCGAGATCGTCGACGGGTATCCGGCGCACGAGGCGGTGGCGGTCATGCACGCCAACCGGGTGCTGGTCGCGTCGCCGGCGGCCCGGGCGGAGGGGGTGCGGCGGGGGCTGCGCAAGCGGGAGGCGCAGGGGCGGTGCCCCCACCTCATCGTGTTCGAGCACGACCCGGGGCGGGACATGCGGGCGTTCGAGCCGGTGCTCGCGGCCGTCGAGGCGATCGCGGCCGGGGTGGAGACGCTGCGGCCGGGGGCCTGCGCGCTGGCGGCGCGCGGCCCGGCCCGGTACCACGGCGGCGAGGCGGCGGCGGCCGAGCGCATCGTCGAGCACATCGCCCAGCAGTGCGACGTCGAGGCGCAGGCCGGCATCGCCGAGGGCACGTTCGCGGCGGGGCTGGCGGCGCGGGCCGGGGTCATCGTGCCGGACGGGGAGACCGCGGAGTTCCTGTCGGGGCTGAGCATCACGGCGCTCGGGCGGCCCGGGCTGGCCGACCTGCTGCGGCGGCTCGGCATCCACACGCTCGGGGAGTTCGCGGCGCTGCCGGGGGCCGACGTGCTCGGCCGGTTCGGGTTCGATGCGGCGCTCGCGCACCGGCTCGCCGGGGGGCGCCTTGATCGCCAGGCGGGTGCAGGCCTGACCCCGCGCCGGCCGCCGGCCGAACTCGACGTCGCCGAGACGTTCGACGAGCCGGTCGACCGCGTCGACGCGGCGGCGTTCGCGGCCCGGGCGCTGGCCGAGCGGCTGCACGACCGGCTCGGGTCGCACGGCCTGGCCTGCACCCGTCTGACGATCGAGGCGGTCACCGAGACCGGCGAGGAGCTGGTGCGCACCTGGCGCCACGACGGGCTGCTGAGCGTGAACGCCATCGCCGACCGCCTGCGCTGGCAACTGGACGGCTGGCTGCGGGGCAAGGGCACGCGAGCGACGGGGATCGCGCGGCTGCGGCTGATCCCCGAGGGCGTGGTCGAGCACCTCGGGCTGCAGCCGGGGCTGTGGGGCGAGGCCGGCGAGGAGCGCGACCGGGCGCACCGCGCGCTGACCCGCGTCCAGGGACTGCTCGGGCCCGACGCCGTGCTGACCGCGGTACTCGACGGCGGGCGGGCCGACCGCAGCCGCATCCGGCTCGTGGCCTGGGGGGACGAGCGGATCGCGCATGGGGACGAGGCGCCCTGGCCCGGGCGGCTGCCAGGGCCGAGCCCCGCCACCGTGTACGTCGAGCCGATCCCCGCCGAGGTGCTCGACGCGGACGGGCGGCCGGTGCGCGTCGGCGGGCGGCTGGAGCTCAGCGGGGTACCGGCGCAGGCTCGTATCGGCGCGGAGGAGCGCGCCGTCGGGATCGTCGGGTGGGCCGGGCCCTGGCCCGTGGACGAGCGCTGGTGGGCCGACGGCGAGTCGCGGCGCGCGGCGCGGTTCCAGCTGCAGCTGGCCGACGACCGGGCCGTCCTCGCGGCACTGCGGGGCGGAGCCTGGTTCGTGGAAGCGCTGTACGACTGATGGGATTCAACAACCCCGACGTGCCGTGGTCGGAGCTGGAGCGGCGGCTCTCCGGGAGAACAAAGGACGCCAAGAGCTGGGAGCCTCCCGGGCCCGGGTACCACCCCGACGTGCTCTCCGCCGACCACGGCGACGGCGGGGACTCGCCGGCCTGGACGCGCAAGCGCGCCGAGTACGAGGCGCCGCCGCTCGCCCGGCCCGTCGACGCGGTCCCGTACGCGGAACTGCACTGCCACAGCAACTTCAGCTTCCTCGACGGGGCGAGCCACCCCGAGGAACTGGTCGAGGCGGCGGCCCGGACGGGGCTGTCCGCGATCGCGATCACCGACCACGACGGCTTCTACGGGGTGGTGCGCTTCGCCGAGGCGGCGCGGGCCCTGGAGATGCGCACCGTGTTCGGCGCGGAGCTGTCGCTCGGGCTGCCGGGGCCACAGAACGGCGAGCCGGACCCGCTCGGGCGGCACCTGCTGCTGCTGGCCCGGGGGCCCGAGGGGTACGCCCGGCTGTCCCGCACGATCAGCGAGGCACACCTGCGCGGCGGGGAGAAGGGCCGCCCGGTGTACGACCTGGAGGAGGCCGCGGCGGCGCTGCGCGACCACGTCATGCTGCTGACCGGGTGCCGCAAGGGGCACGTGCCGGCCGCGCTGCTGTCGGCCGGCCCGGACGCGGCGCGCGCGGAGCTGGACCGGCTGGTCGCCCTGTTCGGGGCGGACTCGGTGGCCGTCGAGCTGACCTCGCACGGCGACCCGCTCGACGACGAGCGCAACGACGCGCTCGCCGACCTCGCATCGCGGAAAAAGCTGCCGGTCGTCGCGACGAACAACGTGCACTACGCCGGGCCGGGGCGCCGCCGGCTGGCCACCGCGCTCGCCGCCGTGCGGGCCCGGCGCAGCCTCGACGAGATCGACGGCTGGCTGCCCGCGGCCGGCACCGCGCACCTGCGCGGCGGCGCGGAGATGGCCGCCCGGTTCGCGGCCTTCCCGGATGCGGTACCCCGGGCCGCCGCCCTCGGCGAGGAGCTGTCCTTCGACCTCAAGCTGGTGGCGCCGAACCTGCCGGCGTACCCGGTGCCCGTCGCGGGCGTGTCGGAGATGCAGTGGCTGCGGCACCTGACGATGCGGGGCGCCGCCGAGCGGTACCGCGGCGATCAGAAGGCCTATGAGCAGCTCGAACACGAGCTGGCGCTGATCGAGGAGCTGGATTTTCCGGGGTACTTCCTGGTGGTGCACGACATCGTCACGTTCTGCGAGCGCAACGGCATCTACTGCCAGGGGCGCGGCTCGGCGGCCAACTCCGCGGTGTGCTACGCGCTGAAGATCACCAACGTCGACGCGGTGCGATGGGGGCTGCTGTTCGAGCGGTTCCTGTCCCCGCAGCGCGACGGCCCGCCGGACATCGACATCGACATCGAGTCGGACCGGCGCGAGGAGGTCATCCAGCATGTCTACGGCAAGTACGGGCGCACGTTCACCGCCCAGGTGGCCAACGTCATCTCGTACCGCCCGAAGTCCGCGGTCCGCGACATGGCCAAGGCGTTCGGGCACTCGCCGGGGCAGCAGGACGCGTGGAGCAAGCAGGTCGAGCGCTGGGGGCCCATGGCGAGCGCGGAGCTCGACGAGATCCCGGCGCCGGTGATCGACTTCGCCAACGAGCTGCTCACGTTCCCGCGGCACCTCGGCATCCACTCCGGCGGCATGGTCATCTGCGACCGGCCGGTGATCGAGGTGTGCCCGGTCGAGCACGCCCGGATGGAGAACCGCACCGTCCTGCAGTGGGACAAGGATGACTGCGCCTCGGTCGGGCTGGTGAAGTTCGACCTGCTCGGGCTCGGCATGCTCTCGGCGCTGCGGTACGCGTTCGAGATGATCGACTCTGAGCTGGACATCGCGCACATGCCGCTGGACGACCCCGAGGTGTACGACATGCTGTGCCGCGCCGACTCGGTCGGCGTGTTCCAGGTGGAGAGCCGGGCCCAGATGGCCACGCTGCCGCGGCTCAAGCCGCGCGAGTTCTACGACCTCGTGGTGGAGGTGGCGCTGATCCGGCCGGGCCCGATCCAGGGCGGCTCGGTCCATCCGTACATCCGGCGCAAGAACGGGCTGGAGGAGGTCACCTACCCGCATCCGCTGCTGAGGCCGTCGCTGGAGAAGACCCTGGGCGTGCCACTGTTCCAGGAGCAGCTCATGCAGATGGCCATCGACGTCGCCGGGTTCACCCCGGCCGAGTCCGACGAGCTGCGCCGGGCCATGGGCTCGAAGCGCTCGATGGAGCGGATGGCCGCGATCCGCGACCGGCTCTTCGCCGGCATGGCGCGCAACGGCATCACCGGGGCGCTGGCCGGCGAGCTGTTCGACAAGCTGGCCGCGTTCGCCAACTACGGCTTCCCGGAGAGCCACGCGATGAGCTTCGCCTACCTGGTGTACGCCAGCGCCTGGCTCAAGCGCTACCACCCGGCCGCGTTCTGCGCCGCGCTGCTCAACGCCCAGCCGATGGGCTTCTACTCGCCGCAGAGCCTGGTCGACGACGCCCGCCGGCACGGGGTGACGGTCCGCCGCCCGGACGTCAACGCGAGCGCCGCCGCGGCGACGCTGGAACCGCCGGAAGAAGACGATACATCGGATATATCCGAAAAGCCGAGCGACTGGGGGCGCGGCGGGCCGGTGGTCCGGCTCGGGCTGCGGTCGGTGCGCTCGCTCAGCGAGGCCGTCGCCGGGCGCATCGAGGAGGTCCGGCGCGAGGGCGGGCCGTACACCTCGATGAGCGATCTCGCCCGTCGCGCCGGGCTGAGCACGACACACCTGGAGGCGCTCGCGACCGCCGACGCGTTCGCCTGCCTCGGGCTGACCCGCCGCGAGGCGCTGTGGGCGGCCGGCGCGGCGGCGCAGGAGACGGCGGGGCGGCTGCCCGGCACGACCGGCGGCACCCGGGCGCCGATGCTGCCCGGGATGGACGCCGTCGAGCGCATGATCGCCGACGTGTGGGCGACCGGCCTGGCGCCGGACGCGCACCCGGCGCAGTTCGCCCGGCCCTACCTGGACACGATCGGCGCCCTGTCGATCGAGGCCCTGCACGGGGTCGGGCACGGCCGGCGGGTGTCGGTCGGCGGGATCGTGACCCACCGGCAGCGCCCGGCGACGGCCGGCGGGGTGACGTTCATCAACCTGGAGGACGAGACCGGCATGCTCAACGTGACCTGCACGCCGGGGCTCTGGCAGCGGTACCGCCGGGTCGCCCGGACGGCGAACGCCATGATCGTGCGCGGGGTGCTGGAGAAGGCGGAGGGGGTGCTCAACCTGCGGGCCGACCACCTGGCGGCGCTGACCCTGCCGATCCGCTCCCCCTCCCGGGACTTCCGTTAGTCACGGGGTGATCAGGCGGTCCCAGTCGGCGGCGAACTTCCGTGGGTCGTACGGATCGGCCTTGATCGGGATCACGCCGCCGGGCCGCATGACCGAGACGCGCTCCAGCGGCACCGCGAACACGGCCGGCCCGGCGACCGGATCGCGCCCCTCCACCTGGATGTGCAACTGCGCGGAGTACACCGGGCGGCCCCGCTCATCGAGGCTGCCGGCGAACTCGGCGGACAGCACCCGGACCGTGCCCGACACGCCCGTGGCCAGGATGTGCGCCTTGTCCCGCGCCGCCTCGGCGGGGTCCACCGGGGCCGGCGCGGCGACCGCCCGCTCGATCTCGGCGGCGCCGGCCGACGGTGTGAACTCCCAGTCGACAGTGCCGGCCACGCCCCGCTCGCGCAGGGCGCGGGCCCGCGCGGCCCGGACGTTGAACCTCATGCCGAGCCAGCACAGCAGGAGGCCGCCGAGCATCAGCGCCGCGCCCACCGCGATGGTCCCCGCGATGAGGAAGCCGACGCCGATCAGGAGTTCGACGGCCGCCACGAGGAACAGCACGGTGGCGGGGCCGCGGGAAGTGGTCATGCCGTGCATGGTGGGGCAGGTCAATCCCTCGGCGCAGTCGCCTCGGCGACCGGTTCGCGCCGGGAGGTTCGCCAAAGCCAGAACAACCCGGCGAAGGGCAGGACCAGCGGCACGTACCCGTACCCCTGGCCGAAGCCCGACCAGACGGTCGCCTCCGGGAACGCCTGCCTGTCCAGCAGGCTGGTCGTGCCCACGGCGAGCACGCCGACGAGCTCGAACCCGACCGCCGCCAGGGCGATGCGCCGGGAGCGCGCGCCCGAGCGGGCCAGCGCGACGGTCGCCACGATGTACACGACCGCGGCCAGGGCGGACAGGGTGTACGCCAGCGGCGCCTCGTGGAACTTCGTGGCGATCTGCACGCTCGCGCGGGCGCCGGCGGAGAGGGCGAAGACGCCGTAGACGGCCACCAGGACGCGCCCGGGGCCCTTGTTGAGCGATCGTACTTGCGAGCCCTTCGGGGCTTGCGGGGTCGAGTCAGCCATTCCAGATCTGTCCGAGTCGCAGGATGAGCACCGGCACGATGAGCGCGGCCGCACCGATGAGCAGCGAGCCCCACCGCGTGGGCTCCATGCGGGCGAGCACCGCGCCGGCCGGGGGGAGCAGGGCCGCGGTGAGCAGGTACCCCACGAGCGTGACCTGCTCGCCGCCGGTCGACGGGCCCTGGCCACCGGCGAGGTGGACCACGAGAACGACGACCTGGACGAGCACGAGCACCTCGACCACGCCGAGGCCGGCGAAGAGCGGCCAGGCCGGCTCCCGCCGCCGGAAGAACTCGGCGAACGCCCAGGCGGCGAGCGCGAGCGACAGCACGTGGATGGCGACTGCCAGCGGCCCGATCACGGCCGACAGCGTATCCGGCCGGCCCGGGGCCGCTCGTCGTGGCTACCCAGGTGACACGGCCCGCCGCCGCGAGGGCGGTTCACTTTTTGTCGGCTACCCGCCACTGGCACAATTCCGGGATTTTTCCGCGCGACCGTGGCCTTACCGTTTTGCGCAACGCAACGACGACCAGGGGGAAGACATGAGCGACTTCGACGCCGGCGACGGCGGCCACGACGTCGACTACGGCCACTACGAGGCGGGCCAGGAGCACGACGCCCTCAACCAGCTGCACCAGGCCCACGGCTCGGAGGCCGACTACGGCAACCAGTTCGGTCAGTACGAGCAGGACCACCACGCGGCGGAGTCGACCAGCTTCGCGCAGGGTCACCACGTCGAGTACGACCAGCCGGCCGCGGCGCACTACGAGGCGACCGACTTCACCAACTACAGCCACAACGCCGAGGTCGACGACCACGTCGCCGTCGCCGAGGGCAGCGAGCACGCCCACCAGGCCAACTTCGGCGAGCTCGACGCCCTGCAGCAGCGCCTCGACACCACCTTCGCTCAGGGCACCCAGTTCCACGGCGGAGAGGGCCACCTCGGCGTCGCCTCCAACTGACACCCCGCTAGAACCACGCAGGGCCCGGCCGCTCGGCCGGGCCCTTTCGCATGCCGCCGGGTCAGTGCCCCAGGACGGGGTGAGGCACGTACGGGGCCTCGAGGCGCGCGATCTCCTTCTCGTCCAGGGTCAGCTCGGTGGCGGCGATCGCGTCCTCCAGGTGGGGGAGCTTCGTCGCGCCGATGATCGGGGCGGTCACCGCCGGGCGGGACAGCAGCCAGGCCAGCGCGACCTGGGCCGGGGAGACGCCGCGCTCGGCGGCCACCTCGGCGTTGACGTCCACGACCGCGAAGTCGTCGTCGGTGTACATGTCGCTGAACGAGTCGCTGCTGGCGCGGGTGGTGTGTCGCTCGCCGCCGCGGCCGCGGTTGCCGGCCAGCAGGCCGCGGGCCAGGGGGCTCCACGGGATGACGCCGATGCCCTGGTCCTCGCACAGCGGGAGCATCTCGCGCTCCTCCTCGCGGTACACCAGGTTGTAATGGTTCTGCATCGACGAGAACGGGGTCCAGCCGTGCGCGCGGGCCACGTGCTGCGCTTTGGAGAACTGCCAGGCGTACATGCTCGACGCCCCGATGTAGCAGGCCTTGCCCGCCCGGACGACGTCGTGCAGGGCCTCCATCGTCTCCTCGATCGGGGTGTGCGGGTCCCAGCGGTGGATCTGGTAGAGGTCCACGTGGTCGGTGCCCAGCCGGCGCAGCGACTCGTCGATGCCGGCGAGGATGTGCTTGCGGGACAGGCCGCCGTCGTTGGGCGCGTCGCTCATCCGGCCGTGCACCTTCGTGGCGAGCACGTAGTCGTCGCGGCGGGCGAAGTACCGCGCCAGCAGCCGTCCGGTGACCCGCTCGCTCTCGCCCAGCGAGTACACGTCGGCGGTGTCGAAGAACGTGATCCCGGCCTCGACCGCGCGCCGCACGAACGGGTCGGCGGCGTCCTCGTCGAGCACCCAGTCGCGCCAGGCGGACGAGCCGTAGCTCATCATGCCGAGACAGATTTCGGAGACCTGCAGGCCGGTCCGGCCGAGTCGTAGCTGCTTCATATTTGAGAAGCTATCGCGGTGCACAGCCTCGGACGACTCCATCTTGTCACCGACACCCGGCCCGGTCGCAACACCTTGGACGTGGTGGCCGCGGCGCTGCGGGCGGGCTTCGACGTCATACAGGTGCGGCCCGAGGACGCCGTCACCGATCGGGAGGCCTACGAGCTGACCGTGCGCGTGCTGGCCATGTGCCGCGAGCTCGGCCGCACCTGCCTGGTCAACGACCGGCTGCACATCGCGCTCGCCGCAGGCGCCGACGGCGGGCACATCGGCGCCGACGACCTGCCCGTGGCCGCGGCCCGGCGGATACTCGGGCCCGCCGCCATCCTCGGCGCGACCGCCCGCGACCCGCGCACGGCCCGGCGCGCGGTCGCCGACGGGGCCTCCTACCTCGGGGTCGGGCCGGCGTTCGCGACCGCGACGAAGTCCGGGCTGCCGGCGGCGATCGGCCCGGCCGGGATACGCGCGGTCGCCGAGGCGGTCGAGGTGCCCGTCGTCGCGATCGGCGGGGTCACCGCGACGCGGGCCGCCGAGCTGTTCGCGGCGGGCGCGCACGCGGTCGCCGTGGTGGGTGCGGTCAGCGGCGCGGCGGACCCGTACGCCGCCGCCGCGGAGTTCGTCGCATGACCATCGGCATCATCGGGGGCGGGGTCATCGGGCTCGCCATCGCCTTCGAGCTGCTCGAGCGGGGCGAGCGCGACATCACCGTCTACGACCCCGACCCCACGCGCGGCGCCGGGCTGGTCGCGGCCGGCATGCTCGCCCCCGCCGCCGAGGCGGTCTTCGGCGAGGAGGCCCTGCAGGCGCTGATGCTCGAGTCGATGCGCCGCTGGCCCGGCTTCGCCGCCCGGCTGCGGGAGCGCACCGGGCGGCCGATCGGCTACCGCACGGAGGGCACGCTGCTGGTCGCGCTCACCGCCGACGACCAGGCCGAGATCGACCGGCTCGTCGGCTACTACCGGCGCGCCGGGACGCCGATCGAGCCGCTCACCGGCCGCCAGCTGCGCGAGCGGGAGCCGCTGCTGTCCCCGCGGGTGCGCGGCGGCGCGTTCGCCCCCGGCGACCATCAGGCCGACCCGCGGCTGCTGTTGGGCGCCCTGCGGGGCCTGCCGCTGCGGTTCGTATCGCAGCAGGTCGATGAGCTTTCCACGCTGCGGGACGATGTGATCATCGTCGCCAACGGCGTCGGGTCGGCGTCGCTGACCGGCCTGCCCGTGCGCCCGGTGAAGGGCCAGCTGCTGCGGCTGCGCGGCGCGGAGCCCCTGGTCCGGCACGTGATCCGCGGCGTGGCGGCGGGCCGGCACGTGTATCTCGTGCCGCGCGCCGACGGCGAACTGGTCGTCGGCGCGACCGAGGAGGAGCGCGGCGCGGACACCACGGTCACCGCCGGCGGCGTGCTCGACCTGCTCCGCCCCGCCGCCGACCTGCTGCCCGGCGTGGCCGAGTTGGCCCTGGCCGAGACCCTGGCCGGACTGCGCCCCGGCACGCCGGACAACGCCCCGGTCCTCGGCCCGCTCCCCGGCGGCCCGCCGGGCGCGCGGACCCTGGTGGGCACCGGGCACTACCGCCACGGCGTGCTCCTGTCCCCGGTCACCGCAGCGGCGCTCGCCGACCTGGTCGTCGACGGCTGTACCACCGTTGATGTCGACGCGTTCGGGGCGGCGCGCTTTACCTGAGCCCGGCGGCGGCGTTATGGTCGAGGCGTTACCCCACGGGAGTCCGGTGCGACCGGGCTGAGAGGGGGGCTGTGGAGCCCCCGACCGTCGAACCTGATCCGGATCATGCCGGCGCAGGGAGGCAGGAGTGAGCGTTATGCATCTTGTGGTCAATGCCGTCGCATCGACCGTCGACGACGACACCACCGTCGCCGACGTCGTGCGTTCGCTCGCCGGAGACGATCCGCGCGGGATCGCCGTCGCCCTCAACGGTGACGTGGTGCCGAGGTCGTGCTGGGCGGACACCCGCCCCGCCGACGGCGACCACGTCGAGGTGCTGACGGCGGTGCAGGGTGGCTGACGACCTCGACGTCCTGGTCATCGACGGCATCGAGCTGCCCTCGCGGCTGATCCTCGGCACCGGAGGAGCCACCAGCCACGCCGCGCTGGAGGCCGCGATCCGCGCCAGCGGCACCGCCCTGGTCACCGTCGCCCTGCGAAGGCTCGACCCGGCCGCGCCGTCGCTACTCGGTGTCATCGAGCGCTGCGGCGTGCGGGTCCTGCCCAACACCGCCGGGTGCTACACGGCGACCGAGGCGGTGAAGCTCGCCCACCTGGCGCGGGAGGCGTTCGGCACCGCGTGGGTCAAACTCGAGGTCATCGGCGACGAGGACACCCTGTTGCCGGACGGGGTCGAGCTGGTCGCCGCGGCCGCGCAGCTGGTCGGTGACGGGTTCGTCGTCCTGCCGTACACCTCGGACGACCCGATCCTGGCCCAGCGCCTGGCCGACGCCGGGTGCGCCGCGGTCATGCCCCTCGGCGCGCCGATCGGCTCCGGGATGGGCGTCCGCAACCCGCACAACATCGCGCTGATCCGGCAGAAGGTCACCGTCCCGGTCATCCTCGACGCCGGCATCGGCACCGCCTCCGACGCCGCGCTGGCCATGGAGCTCGGCTGCGACGGCGTGCTGCTCGCCTCCGCGGTCACCCGGGCCGAGCACCCGGCGCGCATGGCCGAGGCGATGCGCCTGGCGGTGCGGGCCGGACGGCTGGCGCACCTCGCCGGCCGGATCCCCCGCCGCCTGCACGCGACCGCGTCCAGCCCGACCGGAGGTATGCCGTGGTAGCGCCCGTGGAGGCCCCGGTGGAGCCCGGCCTCATCGTCTTCACCGACCGGCAGCAGGCCGGGCGCCCGCTGCCGGAGCTGATCGCGATGGCGATCGACGGCGGAGTGCGGATGGTGGTCCTGCGCGAGCACGACCTCCCGCGGCGGCGGCGCCTCAAGCTCGCCGCCGACCTGCGTGCCGCGCTCGACCCGGTCGGTGGACGGCTGCTGCTGGAGGAGGACCCGGCCCTGCGCAAGTGCCACGACCTCGACTCGCTCTGCGCCGCCGCCGCGGACGAAACCGCCGCCTACGCCACGCTCTCGCCGATCTTCCCGACCCGCTCCAAGCCCGGGTACGGCCCGCCGCTGGGCCTGGCCGCCCTCGCGCGCATGGCTCTCGCCGTGCCGATCCCGGTGTACGCGTTGGGCGGCGTGGACAACCCCGCGCGGGTGCGCGACTGCCTCGACGAGGGCGCGGCGGGCGTCGCGGTGATGGGCGCGGTCATGCGCGCCGAGGACCCGGCCCGACTCGTGAAGGAGCTGCTGAACGCATGAGCGGAGTGGATCGGGATTCGTTCAGGCGGCCGGACGTGAACCCGCCCGTCGCGCTCACCATCGCCGGCTCGGACTCGGGCGGCGGGGCCGGCATCCAGGCCGACCTCAAGACGTTCGCCGCGCACGGGGTGTTCGGCACCAGCGTGATCACGGCGCTGACCGCCCAGAACACCGTCGGGGTGCGGGGCATCTCCGCGGTGGGTTCCGGCTTCGTCGCCGCTCAGCTGGAGGCCGTGCTCGACGACCTGCCCGTCGCGGCCGTCAAGACCGGCATGCTCGCCACGCCGGAGACGGTCGCCCTCGTCGCGCGGTACGCCCCGCGATTGTCCGCCCTGGTCGTCGACCCGGTCCTGGTGGCGTCCTCGGGCGACCGGCTGTTCACCGCCGACGCCGAGCGCGCGTACCTCGAGCTGCTCTTCCCGCACGCCGCCGTCGTCACGCCCAACCTGCGCGAGGCGTCGGTGCTGCTCGGCCGCGACGTGCTCGACGCCGACGACGCCGCCAAGGCGGCCGCCGACCTGGCGGCCTACGGGCCGCGCTGCGTCGTGGTCAAGGGCGGTCACCTGCGCGGCAGCGCGGAGGCCGTCGACGCGGTGTGGCACGACGGCCAGGTGTCGCTGCTGAGCGCGCCCTGGATCGCCACCGCGAACAACCACGGCACCGGCTGCACCTTCGCCGCCGCCACCGCCGCCCGGCTCGCCCGCGGCGACTCGCTCGCCGACGCGCTGGCCGGCGCCAAGTCCTACGTCCACGACGCCCTGGTCCGCTCCGCGGGCTGGTCCCTCGGAGCGGGTCACGGCCCGCTCGCGTGGGGCCAATTTACCTAATATTCCGGACATTTCGGTCCCCTGTGTCGCAAGGGGTCCGCCCCGCCGTGCCCTTTTCCAGGAGGAGCGCCCATGAAACGCAAGGTGTACGTCGCCGGCTCCCGCCCCGACCTTCGCGTGCCGTTCGCCGAGGTCGAGCTGACCGGGGACAACCCGCCGGTCCGCCTCTACGACACGTCGGGCCCGCTCAACGACCCGCCGGCGGGGCTGCCGGCGCTGCGCGCGCAGTGGATCGCCGAGCGCGGGCCCACCGAGCGGACGCAGCTGTACTACGCCCGCCGGGGCGTCGTCACCCCGGAGATGGAGTTCGTGGCGATCCGCGAGGGCGTCGAGCCGGAGCTTGTGCGCGACGAGATCGCGGCCGGCCGGGCGATCCTGCCCAACAACGTCAACCACCCGGAGAGCGAGCCGATGATCATCGGGTCGCGGTTCCTGGTGAAGGTCAACGCCAACATCGGTACCAGCGCCGTGTCCTCCAGCGTGGCGGAGGAGGTCGCCAAGCTCACCTGGGCGACCCGCTGGGGCGCTGACACCGTCATGGACCTCTCGACCGGCAAGCACATCCACGCCACCCGCGAGGCGATCATCCGCAACTCCCCGGTCCCGATCGGCACCGTGCCGCTCTACCAGGCGCTGGAGAAGGTCGGCGGCGACCCGGTGCGGCTGACCTGGGAGGCCTACCGCGACACGATCATCGAGCAGGCCGAGCAGGGCGTCGACTACATGACGGTGCACGCGGGCGTGCTCCTGCGGTACGTGCCGATGACCGTCAAGCGGGTCACCGGCATCGTGTCGCGCGGCGGGTCGATCATGGCCGCCTGGTGCCTGGCGCACCACGAGGAGAACTTCCTGTACACCAACTTCGCGGAGCTGTGCGAGATCCTCGCCCGCTACGACGTGGCCTTCTCCCTCGGCGACGGCCTGCGCCCCGGCTCGATCGCCGACGCCAACGATGAGGCTCAACTCGCCGAACTGCGGACCTTGGGCGAGCTGACGCGGATCGCCTGGGAGCACGATGTCCAGGTCATGATCGAGGGCCCCGGCCACGTGCCCATGCACAAGATCAAGGAGAACGTGGACCTGCAGAAGGAGTGGTGCCACGAGGCGCCCTTCTACACGCTCGGCCCGCTGACCACCGACGTCGCGCCCGCCTACGACCACATCACGTCCGCGATCGGCGCGGCGATGATCGCCATGTACGGCACCGCGATGCTGTGCTACGTCACCCCGAAGGAGCACCTCGGCCTGCCCGACCGCGACGACGTGAAGGCCGGCGTCATCGCGTACAAGATCGCGGCGCACGCGGCCGACCTCGCCAAGGGCCACCCGGGCGCGCAGGCGTGGGACGACGCGCTGTCCAAGGCCCGCTTCGAGTTCCGCTGGGAGGACCAGTTCAACCTCGCCATGGACCCCGACACGGCGCGGGCGTACCACGACGAGACGCTGCCGGCCGCCCCGGCCAAGACCGCGCACTTCTGCTCGATGTGCGGCCCGAAGTTCTGTTCCATGCGGATCAGCCAGGACCTGCGCGGCTACGCGGAACTGGGCATGCAGCAGAAGTCGGAGGAGTTCACGGCGGCGGGTAGCCAGGTGTACCTGCCGCTCGCCACGACGGTGGAGTCGGCGGAGTCCCGGACGGAGTCTAAGGTCTAGTTCGTGGAGTCTTCTGCGCCCCGCACCGCGGTGATCTGGCAGGTGTTGCGCCGCGAGCTTGCCCGGGCCAACCGGTCACTGAACATCCTCGATGTCGGCGGCGGCACGGGCGGGTTCGCCGTACCGCTGGCGCAGGCCGGCCACACCGTGACGGTCGTGGACGCGAGCCCCGACGCGCTCGCCGCGCTGATCCGGCGGGCCGCCGAGGCCGGCGTGGGTGAGCGGGTGCGGGCCGTGCAGGGCGACGGCGACGGGCTGGCCGACCTGATCGCGCCGGAGAGCGTCGACCTGGTGCTCTGCCACAGCCTGCTCGAGGTCGTGGACGACCCGCACAAGGTCGTCGCCGCGCTCGCCGGGACCCAGCGTCCCGGCGGCGCGGCGAGCGTGGTCGTGGCCAGCCGGGCCGCGGCCGTGCTCGCCCGGGCGATCGGCGGCCACATCGCGGCTGCCGCGCTGCTGGTGGCCAGCCCCGACGGCGGGGGCGACGCTCGCGACCGGCTCCGCCGTCGGTACAGCGCCGAGACCGCCACCGCGTTGCTCGACGGTTGCGGTCTCGCGGTCGAGCAGGTCCACGGCGTGCGCGTCGTCGCCGACCTCGTCCCCGGCACCGTGGCCGAGAGCGAGCC
The DNA here is from genome assembly GCF_040300025.1 of Dactylosporangium sp. NPDC000555. Lineage (NCBI taxonomy): Bacteria > Bacillati > Actinomycetota > Actinomycetes > Micromonosporales > Micromonosporaceae > Dactylosporangium > Dactylosporangium sp. NPDC000555. Next base: position 20,880 of record NZ_JBEPDB010000012.1, read on the forward strand.
GGAGGCGCTGGCCGCGTTCGAGCTGGTCCTGGCGGGCACGCCGCCCTACCGCGACATCGCCACCCAGCTGCACCTGCTGGCCCGCCGCTCGTGACGGGCCCCTGATGGACCCGCTGTCGACCGTGGAGCCGCGATACGGCCACGGCAGCCTCGCCGACGTCATGCCCAGCGTGCTGCACGCGCTCGGCGCCCCCGGCGAGCCAGACCCGCTCGGCCTCGCGCCGCTCCTCGACGGCGTGCGGCGGATCGCCGTCGTCCTGATCGACGGCCTGGGCTGGCACCAGCTGGCCACGGCCGCGCCGCACGCCCCGACGATCGCCGGCCTCGCCGGCGGCCACCTCGGGACCGGCCGGGCGATCACCGCCGGCTTCCCGTCGACCACCCCGGTCAGCCTGGTCACCCTCGGAACCGGAGCCGCTCCGGGGCATCACGGGATCGTCGGCTTCACGCTCAACCGGCCCGGCACCGACCACGTCGTCAACCACCTCTCCTGGACCGACGAGCCCGATCCGGCCGACTGGCAGCCGCTGCCGACCGCGTTCACCCGAGCGCAGGAGGCCGGCCTCGCCCCGATCGTGGTCACCAACCCGGCCTTCAACGGCAGCGGCCTGACCCGCTCGGCCTACCGCGGCGCGCGGTTCGGCCCCGGCGTGGCCGCCGACGCCATCGCCGCCGAGATGCTGGCCGCCCTGCCGGACTCGCGCCTGGTCTACGGCTATCTGCCGGACGTGGACCGTGCCGGTCACAACTTCGGCATCGGTACCGCGCAGTGGCACGCGGCCGCCGCCGCCGCGGACCGCCTGCTCGCCCGCCTGATCGACGGCCTGCCGCCGGACGCGGCCCTCATCGTCACCGCCGACCACGGCCAGCTGGACGTCCCCGCCGACCGCCGCATCGACCTGGACCGCGACCCGCGCCTCACCGACGGCGTGGCGATCGTCGCCGGCGAGCCGCGCGTGCGTTACCTGCACACCGTCCCCGGCGCGCAGCAGGACGTCCTGTCGGCGTGGCGCGGGATCCTGGGCGACGGCGCCTGGGTGACGACCCGCGACGAGGCGGTGGCCACGGGCTGGTTCGGCCCGGTTCCGGACTCCCACCTCTCCCGCATCGGCGACGTGGTCGTGGTGTGCCGGGAGCGGTGGGTGGTGCTGGCGAGCGCGCACGAGCCGCCCCGCCTGGCCGACATGATCGCGTTCCACGGCTCGGCCACCGCCGCGGAGATGGAGATCCCGCTGCTGGTCGTCCGGCGCTAAGGTTCGCGGTGTGGGGCGAAGCCAGGTTGTACCGCGCGGAGGCGCCGGGGAGTTCGGGCCCGACGCCGACGACACCGGCTGCACGGTGCTGCACGTCGACATGGACGCGTTCTACGCGTCGGTGGAGATCCGGCGCCGGCCCGAGCTGCGCGGCAAGCCGGTCATCGTCGGCGGGGCCGGGCCGCGCGGCGTGGTGTCGGCGGCCAGCTATGAGGCGCGCGAGTATGGCGTGCGCAGCGCGATGCCGGGCACGCGCGCGCAGCGGCTGTGCCCGCACGCGGTGTTCCTGCCGCCCGACTTCGCCGCCTACACCGAAGCGTCCCGCGCCGTGATGTCGATCTTCCGGGACGTGACGCCACTGGTCGAGCCGCTCTCGCTCGACGAGGCGTTCCTCGACGTGGCCGGCGCGCGCAAGCTGCTCGGGCGCCCGGCCGGGATCGCCGCGCTGATCCGCCGGCGGGTCGCGCGGGAACAGCGGCTCACCTGCTCGGTCGGGGTGGCCGCGACCAAGTTCCTGGCGAAGCTCGGCTCGACCCGGGCCAAGCCGGACGGGATGGTGGTGATCCCGCGCGAGCGCGAGCTGGAGTACCTGCACCCGCTGCCCGTCGAGGCGCTGTGGGGCGTCGGCGAGCGCACCGCCGAGACCCTCCAGCGGCTCGGGCTCAGGACCATCGGCGACCTTTCCGCCGCGCCGGTGGGCATGCTGCGCGCCGCGGTGGGCGACGCCGCCGCCCACCACCTGCACGAGTTGTCCTGGGCGCGCGACCCCCGACGGGTGATTCCCGACCACGTCGAGAAGTCGATCGGCGCCGAGACCACCTTCGACGTCGACGTGAGCGACCTGTCCACCGTCCGACGCGCGATGCTGGCGCTGTCGGGCAAGGTCGCCCGGCGCCTTCGCCACGCCGGCCAGGCCGGGCGCACCGTCTCGGTGAAGATCAGGCTGGCCGACTTCCAGACGCTCAGCCGGTCACGCACCGTAGACGTGCCCACCGACGTCAGCCGCGAGATCTTCGAGATCGGTTGGGCGCTGTTCCAGGCGGCGCGCATTGGCGAGCGCATCCGGCTCATCGGCGTGCGCGTCGAGGGCCTCGTCCACGCCGAGGGCATGCCCCGGCAGATGACATTGGGTGAGCGAGATCACGGCTGGCGCGACGCCGAGCGGGCCGCCGACGCCGTTGCCGCGCGGTTCGGCGCCGGCCTCGTCAAGCCCGCCAGCCTGCTGCGCGGTGACGGAATGCGCACCGGCGGAAATGGAGCCGCACCGGCGGGGGAGGGGGCGGAAGAGCCTCGGAGGCGACACAATGGAAGGACATACGAGTGACACTCGTCGGAAAATCGCCACGACCGGACCAACGTCCCGCTTTCCGACTGGTTGACCCCCTCGTAAACTTGCCAGTACGCAGCCGTCCGGCTGTGCCGGACCGCCGGTCCCTACAGGGCCGGCCTTCGCGACCGGGGAGGAGTGCCGTGCCGCTCTCGGAGCACGAGCAGCGGCTGTTCGATCAGATCGAGCGGTCGCTAGCCGAGGATCCCAAGTTCGCTTCGGCGGTGCGCGCCACCGACCCGCGGTTCCATGCCAAGCGCCGGATGATCGCCGCAGGGATCCTGCTGCTGGCCGGCATGGCGCTGCTTGTCTACGGCGTGGCAATTCGCATCCCACTTCTGGGCGTGGGCGGCTTCCTGGTCATGCTGGGCGCTCTCGCGTTCGGCGTCCAGGCATATCGCCGCGGCCAGAGCGTCGACCTGCACGCCGTCGGCGGCACGGCCACGCGCCGCACCCGCCAGCGTCGCGGCGGCCTGGTCGACCGCCTCGAGGAACGCTGGCGCCGCCGCCCTGAAGGCGATCTCTAAGGCCCGGCCCCCCGTCGGCCACCCCGGTGCGGGGTGGCCGGCAAGTGGGTGAAGCATGCCCGGGATCCTCCGACCCGCCGCGCCCTGCTGAACCATGACCGCAGCTCGTGCTGTCGCGTCGCCGGTGCCGCCGTGGACGGAGCGCGGCCGTCATGCGGCGCATCGCCCGGAATACGACCGATCCGAGGTGCGCGCCGATCTTGAAGCGATCGTGGTCCAGGCAGGTCGCGTCAGGTCTCGGCCGTCATGCGGCCGGCCGGTCGTGCATGGTTCGCGGTCGGCGCTGACCATCGCCGGCCGGCGATCCCGCCCGGAGCGTCGGGGGAGGCGGAGCGGGTGAAAAAGCGAGTGGTGAAACGCTGAGGGACGCTCCGCAAGGAGCGTCCCTCAGCGTTGGCGGAGCGAATCAGCGGTCGACGCGGCGGGCCACGATGCGGCGCACGCTCACGGCGCGCATCGACGAGTCCCAGCCGTGGCCCAGGGCCAGCGCCAGGGCGTTCGAGCGCGCACTGAAGCTCGTGCGCCAGCGGCGCAGGACCGACGGTGGCAGGAACTTCGCCGTGAGCCGGACCTTGCGGGTCGCGCTCGCGGCGAACGACGACTCGACCGCGGAGAGTGCCGAGCGCAGCTCACGGCCCGTGAGCGGCTCGCGGGCGTACCGGGCGTGCTCCTCGACGGTGCCGAGCAGCCGCGCGCCGGCCTCGGCCTTGTCGCGCAGGCGCTCCTTCTTAACGAGGCGGTCGATCGTGGCACGCGGGGTCTCGGCGTCGACGATCTGGACGCGGTAGTCGACCATCGTGTCGACGAGCTCGTCCCAGGCGCGGTGGGCGTCGGCGCGGGCGGCGACGTACGAGCGTTCGTCGTTCGGCACGACGACCATCGTCGGGCCGTCGCCCGGCACGGGCGTGCCGACCGGGCCGAGCGTCAGCCGTCGCCGGCGGGTGCGCGCACGGGCGGCGGCCGGCGTGGCCAGGACCAGGGCCAGCAGGGCGACGCTGATGAGGGTGATGCCCAGGGTGCTGGACACGGCGTCGAGCACGCGCGCCGTGACGCTGCGGGTCCCGCCCTCGGTCTGGCCGCCGGTGTCGCCCGGGTTGTCGTGCGGGTCGCCGGGTGCCGGCGCCGCCAACTCCGACGAGTTGACACGCGGGTTGTTGCCGGGCCGGTCGCGGTCGTCGTCGCCGGGCGCGGTGGTCGTCGTCGGCAGGTACGAGGTCTGCACCGAGCCACCGATCGCCGCCGGCGGGGTCGCGTCGAACGGCAGCCAGCCGAAGCCCGGGAAGTACACCTCGGTCCACGCGTGCAGGTTGAAGTTGGTCAGCGTCATCGTCTTGCCCGACCTGTTGCCGCCCCGGGCGAAGCCGAACGCGACCCGTGCCGGGATCTTCGCCTCCCGCAGCAGCCAGCCGAAGGCCGCGGCGTACTGCGCGCAGTACCCCCTCTTGTTCAGCAGGAAGTCGGCGATCTTCGTGCCGCTGGTGTCGGCGCCGGTGGTCGTGTCGTAGGTGAACCCGTTGTTCGGCGAGAAGAAGTCGTAGATCGCCTTGACGCGGTCGTACTGGTTCGTCTTGCCCTTGATGAGCTCCTCGACCTTCGACTTGACCACGGCGTTGGCCGGCGCGATGGCGAGGTCCTTGAGCTGCGGGTCGTTGGCGTTGACCGGGTCGGCGTTGCGCAGCTGCTCGGGGGTGATCTCGGGTCGCAGGTAGGTGATGTTGTAGGACTTCTTGGCCGTCGTCTCCTTGCCGGAGTACACGACGGCGGTCTTGGGATCGAACGACCAGTTGTTGCTGATCTTGTCGATCTTCGTGGGCCAGGTGTAGATCGGCAGGTAGTTGATCGCGAGCTCGTTGGTGACCTCGATGCGGGCCTGGTGCGGGGAGGCCTTCACCGGCGAGTCCCACTCGGGCCGGGCGAAGCCGTTGCCCACGGGCGCTCCGCCGGCGATCGGCTTGGCGCTGAAACCCTTGGCGGAGAGCTCCTCGAGCACGTTGAAGCGCAGGTAGAATGGGTGGTCGTCGTCGATGTCGGTGACCTTGAGCATGTCGAAGGACTTGGTGCGAGTGAGCTGCCCGGACAGCAGCGCGAACATGCTCACCGACTTGCTGTTGTGGCCGCTGCCGATCCCGGCACCCCCGCCACCTCCCGTGCCCGCGCCGAGGCTCTGGAGAATCCCGCTCGGCATCGCGAACGGCACCAGCGGCACGAGGACCGCGGCGGCGACGCTCAGCGCACCGAGCCGCTGGCCGGCCGCGGCGAGCGGAGACGGCTCCCACTGGTCCACGTCGCGCCCGTCGCCGGTGAAGCGGCGGCCGAAGCGGCGCACCCGGTCGACGTTGTCGGTGACGAGCAGCCACAGGAAGCCGATGGCGCCGAGCGCGAACGGCAGCCAGCTCGTGGTCTCGGTGTCGACGGTGACCGGCACCGAGTAGATGGCCAGCATCGGCAGGCCGGCCAGCGCGGGCCGACGCACGACGACGGCGAACAGATCGACCAGCAGCGTGACCGCGGCGACGCCGAGCGTGGCGAGGAAGAGGAAGCCGTCCCGGTCGCCAACCGGGGTGGCGTATTCGCTCATCTCCGTCGACGCCGTGCGCAGCAGCTGCCCGAAGTGCGCGAACGTGCCCGGCGAGGGCAGGATGCCGAGGTACTCCTCGCCGCTGCGGTACAGCCAGGTCAGGGCGAGCAGCGCGGCCGCGGCCATCGCCGCGGTCGGCGCCCACGCCGGCGCCCGGAGGCTGCGCACCAGCAGGCCGACGCCGCACATGACGGCGACGACCAGGAGGGCCCGGAACGCCCACGTGTAGTGCTCGAAGACGTTGATCAGCGGCAGCGAGGCCAGGTATGCCGAACCGGCCGCGATCAGCGTCAGGTGCTTGCGTTGGTTCACCGGACTCCTCCAGCGACGCTCTCCGCGGATGCGGCCCGCCAGGCGAAGCCCTGCGAACCCCGGCCGGTCTGCGGCCACAGCGCGGACAGCTTGGCCCCGTGCGGCACCTCCACGACCCGCCAGCCGCTGCGCACCAGCGCGAGCGCGGCGACGCCGTGCGCCCGGTCGGCCTCCTCGCGCGCGGTCGTCGGCAGATTGAGCCAGGTCGAGGAGTCGATGAACAGCGCGACGCAGGTCGCGTTGTTGGAACGGAACGCGGCGAGCAGCTCGGCCTCTGCCGAGGACAGCAGGCCGAAGATGCCGATGATCAGGCCGCCGTCGCTGCGCCGGCGGACCCGCTCGATGAGCGTGCCGATGTCGCCGCGCTGGGCCAGCCGCACGTCGGCGAGCTGGTCGAGCAGCGGGCCGTCGCCGTCGATCTCGCTCGCGTCGACGTCCACGCCGGCGTCGGTCACGAGGCGCATCTTGTATCCGGCGTGGCGCAGGTGCACCGCGATGCTCGCGGCCGCGGAGACGGCCCACTCGAAGCTCGCCGTGGGGCCCTCGCCGCGGTGAGCGGCGGCGCGGGTGTCGAGCACGACCGTGGCCCGGCTCTCCCAGGGCTGCTCCTCGCGGCGGACCATCAGCTCGCCGGTGCGGGCGGTGGAGCGCCAGTGCACCCGGCGCAGGTCGTCGCCGTAGCGATACTCCCGGGTGGCGGCGTCGTCCTCGCCGTGCACGGCCACCGACCGGGCGCGGCTCTCGCCCGTCCCGGCGAACTCGCCGGCCAGGCGCACCGACGGCAGCGGCACGACCTGCGGGATGACGGTGAGCCGGTCGACCGACGGGAACGCCCGGGTCAGCTCGCACAGGCCGAACGGGTCGGTCAGCCGCACGACCAGCGGGCCGACCTCGTAGCGGCCGCGCACGTCGGCGCGCACCGTGTAGGCGACCGAGCTGGCCTGCTGAGCGCCCAGCTTCTCCAGCACCAGGCGGGGCCGGCTGCCCAGCGCGTAGGGCAGCCGGTCCTCCAGCAGCATCGTGCCGGTGGGCAGCCGGGACAGATTCTGCAGGCGCAGGATGACCCGCGCGCTCGCGCCGACCTGGACGCGGTGCGGGTCGAGGGTGCGGTTGCAGGACAGGCGGTAGCGGGTCCGCCCTACATACGCCGCGGAAAGCAACGGCAGCGCGGCGAGCAGGATCGCCACGCGGAGCAGGTCGCGCTCGCCGAGGATCAGGGCGGCGAGGAGGGCCGCTGCGGCGGCGGCCAGGAAGCTACGACCCCGGGTGGTGAGCCCCCGCAGCGCCTCTCGCATGCTCAGCGGCCCCCGTACTGCTGCGGCCGTGTGTCGTACGGCGAGCGCTGCTGGCGGTCGGACGGCAGCGGCAGGCGGTGCACGAGCTCGGCGATGATCGCGTCGGTGGTCCGGCGGGACAGCTGCGCCTCGGCCGTGGGGATGACCCGGTGCGCGAGCACCGGCACGGCGAGCGCCTGCAGGTCGTCGGGGAGCACGAACTCGCGGCCCTCGATGGCGGCGACGGCGCGGGCGGTGCGAAGCAGCTGCAGCGTGGCGCGGGGCGAGGCGCCGAGGCGCAGCTCGCCGGACTCGCGCGTGGCGGTGACGATGTTGACCGCATACTGCTTCACCGCGTCCGCGACGTGCACGTCGCGGACGCTGGCGATCATCCGGCGGATCGTGATCGCGTCGGAGACCGGGCCGAGGTCGTCGAGGGCGTCGTGACGGCCGTGCACGTCGAGCATCGCGAGCTCCGCACCCATGTCCGGATAGCCCATCGCAATCCGGGCGGTGAACCGGTCGCGCTGAGCCTCGGGCAGCGGGTAGGTGCCCTCCATCTCGATCGGGTTCTGCGTGGCGATGACGATGAACGGCACCTGGAGCGGGTAGGTCGCGCCGTCGACGGTGACCTGCCGCTCCTCCATGCTCTCCAGCAGCGCCGACTGGGTCTTCGGCGAGGCCCGGTTGATCTCGTCGCCGACGACGACGTTGGCGAACACCGCGCCCGGCTTGAACTCGAAGTCGCGCGTCTCCTGGTTGTAGACGCTGACGCCGGTGACGTCGCTGGGCAGCAGGTCGGGCGTGAACTGGATGCGCCGCACCGAGCAGTCGATCGACCGCGCGAGGGCCTTGGCGAGCTTGGTCTTGCCCACGCCGGGGACGTCTTCGATGAGGAGGTGCCCCTCGGCGAGCAGGACGGCCAGGGCCAGCCGCACCGTGGCGGTCTTGCCCTCGATGACCTGTTCGATGTTGGCGACGATCGCATCGGTCGCGGCGCGGAATTCGGGAGCGGGAAGCGGAGCCCCGAGTTCCTCGAACGTGCGGTGCCTGGTCAACTGGCCTCCTCATGGTCTTGCCGTGCCCACCGTCAGGTGTACGACCCACAGGTGAACCGCTCGGTTGCGCGAAAACGTTGTCATCGGATCGCACCGAGCCGTCGTTTCCCCTCAGGCTAGCGGGGGAATTGACACGGCGCCGGACGGGATTCCGTCATTGCGGACATCCCGCCCGGCTCGTCGGCGACTTTCTTGAACGCCCGGTCGTACCCATCCGAATCACTGGTAAACGGTCGCTGGGGATGCGGCCGGCGTCGATTACGGCAGACTGGTCGCGTGGAAGCCGGGCAATTACTCAACGGCAGATACCTGCTCGCCGATCGGCTGGGCGAGGGCGGCATGTCCGTGGTGTGGCGTGCGCACGACCGGGTGCTGGGCCGGGAGGTCGCGGTCAAGGTGCTCGCCGGCGGGCTCGCCGCCGACGCGGACTGGCGGCGGCGCATCTGGCTGGAGGCCCGCGCGGCCGCGCGTCTTTCGCATCCGAACATCACCGGTGTCTACGACTACGGCGAGGCGGCGGACGACACCCCGTTCGTCGTCATGGAGCTGCTGCGCGGCCCGACGCTTGCCGAGCGCCTCCGCGGCGGCCCGTTGCCGCCCTCCGCCGCGGTGCGGATCTGCGCCGAGGTCGCCGCCGGTCTGGCCGCCGCGCACGCCGAGGATCTCGTACACCGCGACGTGAAGCCCGCCAATGTCATACTCACGCCGGATGCGGCGAAGGTTCTCGATTTCGGGATCGTCGGGTTCGTGGGGATCCCCGACCCGCCGACCGGCTCGGTGCGGGTTTTCGGCACCGCCGCCTACCTGGCGCCCGAGCGCGTGGTCTCGGACGAGGTCACGCCCGCCAGCGACGTCTACGCGTTCGGCCTGGTGCTCTACCGCTGCCTCACCGGCCGGCTGCCCTGGGACGCCGAGTCCAACACGCAGATGGTGGCGGCCCACCTGTCGGTCCCGCCCGAGCCGCTGCCCGACCTGCCCGGGGTGGCACCCGAGGTGCGCGAGCTGTGCATGAGCTGCCTCGCCAAGGACCCGGCGGAGCGTCCGGCCGCCGTCGTGGTCGCCGCCCGCCTGGCCCGGGCCGCGGGCATCGTTCCGCGTTTTTCGGTGGTACCGCAGGAGCCGGCGCCCGGCACCCCCGTCCCGCTCGAGTACCCGACCGACCTGCTGACGCCGTCATCCGAGGCGTCGCTCCGGCCGGCGTCCGCGCCGACGGGGACGTCCGCGGGCGACGCCGAGCCGGTCGGTTCGGAGCCGGTCGGTGCCCGCGGGGCGCGCCGGCGCGTGCTGGCCGGCGCCGGCGCGCTGGTCGCGGTCGCGGCGTCGCTGGTGGCGTTCGCGACGAGCCGCCCGGGCGGCGACCCGCGGCTGGAGGCCGGTCTCGCGCGCACCGCGCCGCAGGCGGCGGGCCCCGCGACGGCCTCCGGCGACGCGACCGGGACGGCACCGGCCGGGTCACCCACCGCGACGACCGCGGCGCGAAACCCGGGCGGGCAGGGCGGCGGCCGGCAGGACGACGAGGGCGGCCGGAACGACCAGGGCGGGCAGGGCGACCAGGGCAACCCGGGGCGGGGCGCCAACCTGCCGACCGAGGGCGGGGTGATCGTCGCGGCGTGCGGCCGGACCGGGGGCAAGGTCAGCGTGCGGCAGGTCGTGCCGGCCGACGGCATCGCGCTCGTCTCGGCCGACCTCGGGCGGCACGCCAAGGCGCGCGTCGAGTTCGACCGGGGCGGGCAGCGGCTGCGCTACGTCGCGGCCTGTGCGGGCGGGGCGCCGACCGTCATATCGGCGTAGCGCTGTGTGACCATCGGGATCGACGGGCGGGAAAACGCCTCGGTGCCTGCGGTACACTGCGGATATGACCCGGGTGGTCCGGCTTCTTAGCGAGCCGTGCTGACGCACTAGCTGCGACGGCACGGCGACCCCTCCTGCGCGAGGGGTTTTTTCGTGCCCGGACAATTCGAGGAACCCGAGACCTGAGGTGGGGACAGTCATGAGCGAGGCAGTGACCGACGGAGCGGTCGACATCCCGCCGCATCGGTACACCGCGGCGATGGCGGCGGAGATCGAGGCGTGCTGGCAGGACTACTGGTCCGAGAACGGCACCTTCTACGCGCCGAACCCGACCGGCCCGCTCAGCGACCCCGGCCACCCGCGCGCGGGCGCGCCCAAGCTGTACGTGATGGACATGTTCCCCTACCCGTCGGGCGCCGGCCTGCACGTCGGGCACCCGCTGGGGTACATCGGCACGGACTGCTACACCCGATACTTCCGCATGGCCGGGTACAACGTGCTGCACCCGATGGGCTTCGACGCGTTCGGCCTGCCGGCCGAGCAGTACGCGGTGCAGACCGGCACCCACCCGCGCACCACGACCGAGGCCAACGTCGAGCGGTACCGCACCCAGCTGCGCCGCCTGGGCCTGGCCTACGACGACCGGCGCAGCGTCGCCACGACGGACACCGAGTTCTACCACTGGACCCAGTGGATCTTCCTGCAGATCTTCAACTCCTGGTTCGACGCCGAGCGGCAGAAGGCCCGGCCGATCGAGGAGCTGATCGAGGAGTTCAGCAGCGGCGAGCGCCCGGCGCCGGACGGCCGCCCATGGGGTGAGCTGTCCGCGGTCGAGCGCCGCCGGCTGGTCGACGACCACCGGCTGGCGTACATCTCCGAGGCGCCGGTGAACTGGTGCCCGGGCCTGGGCACGGTGCTGGCCAACGAGGAGGTCACCCCGGACGGGCGCAGCGAGCGGGGCAACTTCCCGGTCTTCAAGCGCAACCTGCGCCAGTGGATGTTGCGGATCACCGCGTACGGCGACCGGCTGCTGGACGACCTGGAGCGGCTGGCCTGGCCGGAGAAGGTCAAGTCGATGCAGCGCAACTGGATCGGGCGGTCCCGCGGCGCGCACATCGACTTCCCGGCGACGACCACGACGGGGTCCGAGACGTCGATCCGGGTCTTCACCACCCGCCCCGACACCGTGTTCGGCGCGACGTACATGGTGCTGGCCCCAGAGCACGAGCTGGTCGACGAGATCGTGCCGGCGGCCTGGCCCGACGGCACCGACGCGCAGCGGTGGACGGGCGGGCACGCCACCCCCGCCGAGGCGGTCGTGGCCTACCGCGCCTTCGCCGCGGGCAAGACCGACGTCGAGCGGCAGGCCGACGCCAAGGAGAAGACCGGCGTCTTCACCGGCGCGTTCGCGACCAACCCGGTCGACGGCCGCAAGATCCCAGTCTTCATCGCCGACTACGTGCTGGCTGGCTACGGCACCGGCGCGATCATGGCGGTGCCCGGCCAGGACGAGCGCGACTGGGAGTTCGCCGAGGTCTACCACCTGCCGATCATCCGCACGGTGCAGCCGAGCGAGGGCTTCGACGGCAAGGCATACCTGGGCGACGGGCCGGCGATCAACTCGACCGCGCCTCATGGACTGAGCCTGGACGGGCTGGGCGTCGCCGAGGCCAAGGCGAAGATCATCGATTGGCTGGAGGCCAACGGCCACGGCGTCGGGGCCATCACCTATCGGCTGCGGGACTGGCTGTTCAGCCGGCAGCGGTACTGGGGCGAGCCGTTCCCGATCGTCTACGACGAGACCGGCCTGCCGATCGCGCTGCCCGAGTCGATGCTGCCGGTCGTGCTGCCCGAGGTGGACGACTTCTCGCCGCGCACGTTCGACGTCGACGACGCCGACAGCATGCCGGAGACGCCGCTGTCGCGCGCCAAGGACTGGGTCGAGGTCACGCTGGACCTGGGCGACGGGCCGAAGACGTACACCCGCGAGACGAACGTGATGCCGCAGTGGGCCGGCTCGTCGTGGTATGAGCTGCGCTATCTGGACCCCGTCAACGGCTCGAAGCTGGTCGACCCGGCCAACGAGCGCTACTGGATGGGCCCGCAGAGCCCCGGCGACGTCGGCGGCGTCGACCTGTACGTGGGCGGCGTCGAGCACGCGGTGCTGCACCTGCTGTATGTGCGCTTCTGGCACAAGGTGCTGTTCGACCGCGGCTTCGTCTCGTCGGAGGAGCCGTTCCGCAAGCTGTTCAACCAGGGCTACATCCAGGCGTACGCGTACAAGGACGCCCGCGGCGTGTACGTCGAGGCCGAGAAGGTCGAGGAGCGCGAGCCCGGCAAGTACTACTTCGGTAACGCTCCCGTCCAGCGCGAGTACGGCAAGATGGGCAAGTCGCTGAAGAACGTGGTGACGCCCGACGAGATGTGCGAGCGTTACGGCGCGGACACCTTCCGCGTCTACGAGATGTCGATGGGCCCGCTGGACGTCTCGCGCCCGTGGGAGACCCGCGCGGTCGTGGGCGCGCAGCGGTTCCTGCAGCGGGTCTGGCGGCTGGTCGTGGACGAGCAGACCGACGCGCTGCGGGTGACCGACGACGCGCTGGACGACGAGACCCGCCGCCTGCTGCACCGCGTCGTCGACGGCGTGCGGGTCGACATCGAGGAGATGCGCTTCAACACCGCCATCGCCAAGATGATCGAGCTGACCAACCGGGTCACGCAGGTCTCCGCGGCCGGCACGCCGCGCGAGGTGGCCGACCCGCTGATCCGCATGATCGCGCCGTTCGCGCCGCACCTGGGCGAGGAGCTGTGGCAGCGGCTGGGCAACGAGTCCTCGATCGCCTACGCCGGCTTCCCGGCCGCCGACCCCGCCTACCTGGTCGCCGAGTCCGTGACGTATCCGGTGCAGGTCAACGGCAAGGTCCGCGGCAAGATCGAGATCGCCGCCGACGCGGACGAGGACACGGTGCGCGCGGCGGCGCTGGACGCGGTCGCGGAGCAGCTGGCCGGCAAGACCCCGAAGAAGGTCATCGTGATCGCGGGCCGCATGGTCTCGGTCGTGGTCTGACACGCTTGCGAGAAAGGCCGGTCCGAATCGCTTCGGACCGGCCTTGTTCTTTCCTGCCTTGTTCTTTCCCGCGAAGACGGACGGCTCGGGGCTACCTCGAGACCGCGGACAGGCGCTCGTCGCGCAGCGCCGTGGGCCAGCGGTCGTCGATCGGCTCCATCGTCTGGCCGGTCGACCAGCGCAGCAACAGGTCGGCGATGGCGGGGTTGCGGGCCAGCGCCGGGCCGTGCGAGTACGTGCCCAGAATCCGGCCGCTCCAGGCGCCCTCCGACTGGCCGTCGTTGCCGATGCCCGTCGTCACCCGCGCCAGGGGCTTCACGCCCGGGCCGAGGTGGGTGCGGCCGCCGTGGTTCTCGAAGCCCGTCAGCATCGGCAGGCCCAGCGCCGGGTGCATCTCGCCGGTCAGCTCACCGACCGCCCGGGTCTCGCCGCGGTCCGAGTCGATGTCGAGCAGGCCCAGGCCCGGATACTTCGCGCCCTTCGCGAAGAACGAGTGGCCGAGCAGCTGGTAGCCGGCGCACACCGCGAAGATCGTCGCGCCGCGCTCGACCGCGCGGTGCAGGCCGCCGTCGTTGGTCAGGCGCTGCGCCGCCAGGGCCTGCGGGCCGTCCTCGCCGCCGCCGATCAGGTAGACGTCGCCATCGGTCGGGACCGGTTGGTCGGCGCGCACCTCGGCGCACTCGACCGGCAGGCCGCGCAGGTCGGCGCGGCGGGCCAGGATGAGCAGGTTGCCACGGTCGCCGTACGTCGAGAGCAGGTCCGGATAGAGCCAGATCAGGCGCAGATGGGACTCAGTTGACACGGTCCAGCTCCGCTCGGATGTCCTGGAAGGCGGTGTAGTTGGCGATGACCTCGAGCCGGCCCGGCGGTACCAGCGAAAGGGCCTGGCCGAACGAGCGCACGTGCTCGAAGCGGACCTCGTTGACCTCGAGGCGCACGGCCAGGTCCATGGCCCGGTCGCCGGTGATCAGCACGCGGCGGCCGCGCAGCGGGGAGAAGTCGACGTCGTAGAGCCACGACGTGTCGAGGCCGTCGGGGTCCCGGGCGTTGATGGACAGCAACGTCGGCACGTCCTCGGCCATGTCGAAGGACTCCAGCCAGCCGGCCGGGTTCTTGGCCAGCAGCAGCCGGATGGTGCGCCCGTCGCGGACCACGACCGCGTAGCGGCCGGCGACCGAGGCGACCTTCGCCAGCTCCGGCACCGCCTTCGCCGCCGGTACGCCGAACTGCGCCGCCACGGCGAGCGCGGTCGCCGCGTTCGCGCGGTTCACCCGGCCGGGCAGTTGCAGCACGACGTGGTGGTACGTGCCGGTGTCGTCGACCACGCCCTCGCCGCTGATCGTCCAGTGCGGCGCCGGCCGGCTCAGGTCGCCCTCTGCGCACGCCCATTGCTCGCCGTTGCGCTCGATCGAGCCGCCGCACCCCGGGCACACCCAGGAGTCGTCGTGGAAACGCTGGCCGGCGGCGACCCAGGTGACGCTGGTGCCGTCGGCGATCGCCTTGCCCACCGCCCAGACCACCATCGGGTCGTCGGCGTTGGCGACGATGTGCAGGCCGCGGCCGGGCAGCGCGTCGCGCCACAGGGCCGCCATCATCGCGACCTCCTTGGCCCGGTCGAGCTGGTCGCGGCTCAGGTTGAGCAGCGCGACGACCTTCGGCCGGGTCTGGTCCAGCACCTGCTTGAGGTAGTGCTCGTCGACCTCGAGCACCGCGTACGGCGTGGCGCCGGCCTTGGCCAGGGCCGAGGTGTGCCCGGTCGGCATGTTGGCGCCGAGGCTGTTGGTCGCGACCGGGCCGAGCACGCCCATCGCCGCCGCGGTCAGCCGGGTGGTGGTCGTCTTGCCGTTGGTGCCGGAAACCAGGGCGATCTGGCGGCCCGCGGCGAGCTCCGCGAGCAGGTTAGGGTCGATCATGAGGCCGATCCGGCCGCCGATGACCGAACCATCGCCCCGGCCGGTGGCGCGTGACAGCGCGGCGGCGCCGCGCGACAGTGAGGTGGCGAGCTTCGCCCGCATCGGCAGCTTGTTGTCCGTCATCTCGCTTCCACGGTGTTCGGCGATGCGCTGACCCTACCCGGACGGCGCGACGCTCCCAACCGGACTACGGGCTCTGCGTGACACCCCACTTTCCTCCACCGCGGCCACGGAAACGCAGCCGCGGGCGGAGAACGTGGAATTCATGGGTGTTTTGCCCGAATTTTGATCCCTCGGCAACACCCTCAACCGAACGGGCACGCCCGAGCTCCTCCACCCGGCGTCACCCCTTTTGACGTGGGGATTCTTCACCCGGGCCGCTGGCGGACCGGGTGGTTTTCCGTTGACGGTGGAGGGAAGTGGAGTACAGTGGAGCGCGATGGCGGAGCCGGGGGGCTCGGCCGGCCCCGGGGGGAACCGTTCGCGGTGGGAAGGGGTGGATGCCGCATGTTTTTGGGCACCCATACTCCCCGCCTGGACGAAAAGGGCCGGTTGATCCTGCCGGCCAAGTTTCGGGACGAGCTGGCGGGAGGTGTCGTGATCACCAAGGGACAGGAGCGCTGCCTCTACGTGTTTCCCGGCGCCGAGTTCGCCCGGATCGCCGAACAGCTTCGCGCTGCGCCGATGACGAACAAGGCGGCCCGCGCCTACAGCCGGGTGTTCTTCGCCAGCGCTCACGACGAGGTTCCTGACCGGCAGGGCCGGGTCACCATCCCGCAGCATCTTCGCGAGTATGCCGGGCTGGGCCGCGAACTCGTCGTGATCGGGGCGAGCACAAGGGTGGAGATCTGGGATCGCCAGGCCTGGGACAGCTACCTCGCCGAGAGCGAGGAAGACTTCGCGGGCATCGAGGAGGGGGTGCTGCCGGGAGGGCTGTGAGGTCCAACTGCAGTATCCGACTTTGAGGCCGCCGTATCGGCAGCTCTCCAGCCGCTCAGAGTCTCTCGAAGTCCTGACGCCACTTCCCCGGCGCCAGGGCGGAGGAGCGGATGGGGAGCTGGCGGTACGGCGCTTGCGCACTCGGCAGGTTC
The DNA here is from genome assembly GCF_040300025.1 of Dactylosporangium sp. NPDC000555. Lineage (NCBI taxonomy): Bacteria > Bacillati > Actinomycetota > Actinomycetes > Micromonosporales > Micromonosporaceae > Dactylosporangium > Dactylosporangium sp. NPDC000555. The sequence continues at coordinate 37,071 of NZ_JBEPDB010000012.1, forward strand.
AGCATCACGGCGGGCCGCGGACCCGCCGCCGGCAGGGGGTCGACGATGGGGGAGCGGGACGTTCACGTGCCCGTGCTGCTCGAGCGCTGCCTCGAGCTGCTTGCCCCGGCCTTGACCCGCCCCGGAGCGCTGTATCTGGACGCCACGCTCGGCCTCGGCGGTCACGCCGAGGCGGTGCTGCGCGCCCACCCGCAGGCCCGGCTGCTGGGCCTGGACCGCGACCCGCAGGCCCTGAGCCTAGCGGGCCGGCGGCTGGCGCCGTTCGCCGACCGGATCCGCCTCGTGCACGCCGTCTACGACGAGCTGCCCGAGGTGCTCGCCGGGGAGCGGATCGACGCCGGCCTGTTCGACCTGGGCGTGTCGTCGATGCAGCTCGACGAGGCCGAGCGCGGGTTCGCCTACGCCCAGGACGCACCGCTGGACATGCGCATGGACCAGACGAGCGGCATGACCGCGGCCGAGGTGCTCAACACCTACAGCCACGGCGAGCTCGCCCGGGTCCTGCGCGTGTACGGGGAGGAGAAGTTCGCCTCCCGCATCGCCGCGTCGATCGTCCGGGAACGGGAGAAGTCCCCGCTGACCAGCTCGGCCCGCCTTGCCGAACTGGTCCGCGACGCCATCCCGGCGCCGGCCCGGCGCACCGGCGGGCACCCGGCCAAGCGGACCTTCCAGGCGCTGCGCATCGAGGTCAACCGCGAGCTCGCGGTCCTCGAGCGGGCGATCCCCGCGGCGCTGGACGCGCTGCGGCCCGGGGGCCGGCTGGTCGTGCTGTCGTACCACTCGCTCGAGGACCGCCTGGTCAAACAGGCGATCGCCCAGCGGACCCGCTCGACCGTGCCGGTCGAGCTGCCGTTCGAGCCGCCCGGCAGCGAACCGGAGCTGCGGGCGCTCACCCGGGGGGCCGAGCTTCCCGGCGCGGCCGAGACTGCGGCCAATCCGCGCGCGGCGTCCGTGCGACTCCGCGCGGTGGAACGCAAGCAACGTCCGAATCCAACAGGAGACAGGACAGACACATTGGGGGAGGTGTGATGAACGTGACGACACTGCCGGCCAGCCGGCAGCGCAGGGCTCAGCAGGGTGCACCGCGGTCGGGGGGCCGGACCACGGGGCGCGCCGCTGAGGAGATCCAGCAGCAGCGACGGGACTACCCGATCGACGGTGCGACGGCACTGCAGCCGGAGCACGAGACCACGGAGCCGGACGTCGTACCACAACGGCACGCGCCCGAGACGAAGCAGACGCCTCCGCGGCTGCGGGTGGCGCCGCCGGCACCGGTCAGTGCGCCGCGGGCGCCCTTCGTGGCGCTCGTACTCGTGCTGGTGCTCGCCGGCGTCGTGGGCATTCTGGTGCTCAACACGCGGATCGCCGAGAACGCGTTCAAGCTCGCGGCGTTGAAGGACACGCAGCAGAACCTCGACCGCGACGAGGAACGGCTGCGCAGCGACCTGGCCAACAAGGAGTCGCCGGTGACGCTCGCGTCGCGGGCGAAGCAGCTGGGCCTCGTGCCCTCGCGCACGCCGACGTTCCTGGTGCTGCCCGACGGCACCAGGCTGGAGATGCCCGGACCGAGCAAGTAGCGCAGGAACCATCGAAGTCCATAGTGGCCGGGACGAACGGAAGTCGGGACGATGGCTGGCGACACCTCTGATCGACGGAGCGGAACCGAGCGGCGCGGGGGCGCCGAGCGCAGGGATACCGCCGGTCGCGGGGGTGACGCCGGCCGGCAGCGGACGAGCGGTCGCGCCGGCGTGGGGGGTGCCGGTGCTTCCGCCCGTTCCCGCGCGGGGGGCGGAAAAACCGCGGAGCGCGGCGACGGTACCGCGGAGCCGCCGCTGCGTGGCACCATGTCCGAGGCCAAGCGGTACACCCCGCGCGGGCGCTCGGTCCGCGACGCCTCGGTCGAGGCGGGCGGGCGCAAGGATCCGTTCCGGCCGGCCCTGGAGGTAATCCAGGGCGGCCGCAGCGAGCAGCCGCGCCGCACCGATCCCAAGCGCGCCGGCCGCGGCAACGGCACGCAACGGACCGCTCCGAGCGACCCGGACGACGGCCATTCCCGGAGCACCGCGCAACGGAACGCTTCGCTCCGTGCGGTCAGCGGGCGCAAGCGCGGTGGGGAACGGACCATTCCGGTCCAGCCGGGCGCCAGGAGCCGGGCCGGGCGACCGCTGAAGGGAGCCGGCCGCGGCGCGGGCACGCGCGGCGCCGGCGCCGCGGTCGCGACGCCCGTCCGCAAGCCGCGGCGGCAGAGCCGGGTCAGGGTGCCGCTGCTCGCGCTCCGCCCGCGGACGCCGAAGCTCGCCGAGCCCCGCCGCCGGCTGCGGCTGGCCACCGTCCTGGCGCTGGCCATGTTCGCCGCCATCGGGGTCCGCCTGGTGCAGCTACAGCTCACCGACGCCAGCGCGTATGCCGCCGAGGGGCTCAGGGACCGCCTGGCGCGGGTCGTGCTGCCCGCCTCCCGCGGTGCCATTCTCGACCGTAACGGCAAGATTCTCGTGCACTCGGTCGAGACCCGCTACGTCGCCGCGGACCCGATGGCCGTGAAGGACCCCGAGGCCCTGGCCGACAAGCTGTTCTCGATCCTGGACAAGTACGGCGTGCTGCGCTCCGACCTGGTCCGCAAGATGACGCCGCACAAGGGCGCCGACGGCAAGACCGACGTGCGCTTCGAGTATCTCGTGCACCAGATCGACGTGGCCGACGGCGAGCGCGTCGCGGCGCTGCGCGTCGGAGCGCTCAAGGTGGCCCGCGACGAGCGCCGTGAGATCCCCGGCTACGACCTGGCGTCCAACATCATCGGGTACACCTCCCGCGCCGATCTGGTCGGGCACATGGGCATCGAGAAGCAGTACGACTCGCTGCTGCACGGCGTCGACGGCCTGCACGTCTACGAGCACGGCGTGGGCGATCTCGACAAGCCGTTGCCGGACGGCTACGAGGAGCTCGAGCCGGCCCGCCCCGGCAGCTCCGTCGAGCTGACCATCGACGCGGACCTGCAGTACTCGGTGCAGAGCGCCCTCGCCGAGCGGATGGGGCCGCTCAACGCCCGCTTCGCCACCGCCATCGTGTTCGACGCGCACACGATGGAGGTCATGGCGATGGGGAGCTACCCCTCGTTCGCCCCCGCCGACCTCGGCCGCACGCCGGATAACAGTCAGTGGAAGGACCAGTGCACGGCGACCGTGTTCGACCCCGGCTCGATCCACAAGGCGATCGTCATGGGTGCCGCGCTGCAGGAGGGCGTCATTACCCCGAGCACCGCGATCACGGTGAACTCGAAGGTGAAGAAGGGCGACACCACCTACACCGACCATCCGCCGCAGAAGGACGGCACCCAGATGACCATTCCGGGCATCCTGGCGCTGTCGTCCAACGTCGGCACCATCGCGGTCGCCGACAAGCTGGGCAAGGACAAGCTGTACGAGTACCAGAAGAAGTTCGGTCTGGGCGAGCGGACCGGCGTCGGGCTGCCCAACGAGTCGCCCGGGCAGCTGCTGGCGCCGGACAAGTGGAGCGGCTCCAGCCCGGGCTCCATCCCGATCGGCAACGGCGTGGCGACCACGGCGATGCAGATGGCGGCGGCGTACGGCGCCATCGCCAACGACGGCCTGTGGGTGCAGCCGACGGTGGTTCGCAACATCATCGCGCCGGACGGCACCGCGTCGAAGCCGCCGGCCCAGCAGACCCGGCGGGTGCTCGACCCGAAGGTGGCCCAGGAGCTGCGGGCCATGCTGGAGGGCGTGACCACGCTGGGCGACGCCACCGGCCACCAGGCGGCGATCCCGGGGTACCGGATCGCCGGGAAGACCGGAACGTCGAAGCTGCCGCAGAACGGCGGGTACGCTGACGGCGACGTGGTGTCGTTCATCGGCATGGCGCCGGCCGAGGCACCCCGCTACGTGGTCGCCGTGATCGCGCACGTGCCCGGCAGCGGAGCGGGCGGCTCGGTGGCGGCGCCGGTATTCAGGGAGATGATGGCGCTGACGCTGTCCAGTTACGGTGTTCTGCCGACGGGCACCGAAGCACCGAAGCTCACGATCTACCCGTGACACCGGCTCCGGGGCCGCGTGAGCGTGCGGGTAGGGTCTGACCCCGTGCCCGGCTATCCCCGTCCGCGGAATGTCCGACCCGTGCTCATCGCTGAGCTGGGCGGCTCTGGAGAGGTTGCGGTCACCGGGGTTACGCACAGTAGTTCCTCGGTACTTCCCGGCGACCTCTATGCGGCGCTGCCCGGATCCCGGGTGCACGGGGCCGATTTCATCCCCGATGCGCTGCGGCGCGGCGCGGTCGCCGTGCTCACCGACAGTGCCGGGTTCGAGGCCGGGGTGCGCGCCGACGCCGGCGTGCCGTTTATCGTGGTGGACCGGCCGCGGGACGTGCTCGGCGACGTCGCCTCCAAGGTGTATGGCGAGCCCACCCGCCGGCTGACCACGATCGGGATCACCGGCACCGCGGGCAAGACCTCCACGACGTACCTCATCGAGGCCGGCCTGCGCGCAGCCGGCCAGGTCACCGGGCTGATCGGCACCGTCGAGACCAGGCTGGGCGACCTGACCGTGGACAGTATCCGCACCACGCCCGAGGCGACCGACCTGCACGCCCTGTTCGCCGCGGCGCTCGAGCGCGGCGTGCGGTCGGTGGCGATGGAGGTGTCCAGCCACGCGCTGGAGGTCGGCCGGGTGGGCGGGGTGCGCTTCGCCGCGGCCGGCTACACCAACTTCGGCCTGGATCACCTGGACTTTCACCCGTCGGTGGAGGCGTACTTCGCGGCGAAGGCCCGCCTGTTCGACGGCCGCGCCGCGATCGAGATCCTCAATTTCGACGACGTGTCGGTAATGCGACTGCGCAAGCCGGGCTCGTGGACCTATTCCGTAGCTGGTGAATCCGCTGCCGTTACATCCAAGGACGCTCCCGCCGATTTCGGCGTGTCGAACGTGACCGTCGCCGGCTACGGGCAGGCGTTCGACGTGCACTGGCGCGGCCGGACCGTCCGCTCCGGCGTACAGCTGCCCGGGCGGCACAACGTCGCCAACGCCCTGCTGGCCATCGCGTCCCTGGTCGCGGTCGGCGTCGACCTCGACGTCGCGGCCGGGGCCGTCGCCGCCGCGCCCGGCTCGCCCGGGCGCATGGAGCGCGTCGACGTCGCCGGGGCCCCCGGCGACGTGGTCGGGGTCGTGGACTACGCGCACAAGCCCGACGCCATGGTCGAGGTGCTCAAGGCGCTGCGGTCGCTCGCGGCCTCCCGCGGCGGCCGGGTGATCTGCGTGGTCGGGGCCGGCGGCGACCGCGACCGCGGCAAGCGCCCGCTCATGGGCCGGGCCGCCGCGCAGGGCGCCGATCTCGTGATCGTCACCGACGACAACCCGCGCACCGAGGACCCGGCCGCGATCCGCGCCGAGGTCCTGGCCGGCGCCGCCGACGGGGCGGCGGGCGTGGTCGAGATCGATGGGCGCCGGGCGGCGATCGGCTACGCGGTGGAGCGGGCCAAGCCCGGCGACGTGATCGCGCTGCTGGGCAAGGGCCACGAGCGCGGCCAGGAGATCAACGGCGAGGTGCTGCCGTTCGACGACCGGGTCGAGCTGGCCGCGGCGCTGAGGGAGGCGGCGGCATGAGCGGTACGGA
>NZ_JBEPDB010000012.1:42782-92232 GCF_040300025.1 Dactylosporangium sp. NPDC000555
GTACGGAGCGAAGCGGCGCCTGGTCCGGGTCGGTCAGCGCGAAGCCTCATCGAGCCGGACTGGGCGTTGGGGCCGCTCATCATGGAATCAGCCTTCAATCGTGCCGCTGCCGGAGCGCAGCGGAGGTGACGGCATGAGCGGTACGGAGCGAAGCGGCGCCTGGTCCGGGTCGGTCAGCGCGAAGCCTCATCGAGCCGGACTGGGCGTTGGGGCCGCTCATCATGGAATCAGCCTTCAACCATGCCGCTGCCGGAGCGCAGCGGAGGTGACGGCATGATCGAGATGTCGCTGGGGGAGATCGCCCGCATCGTGGAAGGCGAGCTGCACGACGGCGACGCCGCCGCGCTCGTCGACGGCCCGGTGGAGTACGACTCGCGCAAGGTCGGGCCCGGCAGCCTCTTCGTCGCCTTCGCGGGCGCCAAGGTCGACGCGCACGAGTTCGCGCCCAAGGCGATGGCCGACGGCGCCACCGGAGTGCTCGGCAGCCGCCCCGTCTCGGGCGTGCCCACGATCGTGGTCGAGGACCCGCGGCACGCGATGGGGTTGCTGGCTCGCGAGGTCATCGACCGCCTGCCCGGGCTGACCGTCATCGCGCTCACCGGCTCGTCGGGCAAGACCAGCACGAAGGACCTCGTCGCCCGGCTGCTCGCGACGCACGGGCCGACGGTGGCCACGTTCGGGTCGGAGAACAACGAGCTCGGCACGCCGTACACGGTGCTCAAGGTCGATGCCCGGACCCGCTTCCTGGTGCTCGAGATGGGCGCGCGAGGTGCCGGGCATCTGCGGTATCTCTGCGAGATCGCCCCTCCGGACGTCTCCGTCGTGCTCAATGTGGGCGTCGCCCACATCGCCGAGTTCGGCTCCGTCGAGGGCATCGCGCAGGCCAAGGGCGAGCTGGTCGAGGCCCTCGGGCCGGACGGCGTGGCCGTGCTCAACGCGGACGACGAGCGGGTGCGGGCGATGGCCGCCCGCACGAGCGCCCGGGTCGTGCTGAGCGGCGAGGCGAACGACGCCGAGGTGCGGGCCACCGAGGTCGTCGCGCTGGACCGTGGGCGCTTCGGTTTCACCCTGCACATACCCGGCGCCGAGGCGGTGCCGGTGCGTCTCGACGTGGCGGGGCGCCATTCCGTCGGCAACGCGCTGCTCGCCGCCGTCGTCGCGTCGCACGCCGGCATTGAGCCGGCCGCGATCGCCGCGGGACTCGGCGATCTCGAGGGTTTGTCGATCCGCAGGATGGATGTTTTCGACCGTGCCGACGGTGTCACGGTCATCGACGATTCGTTCAACGCCAACCCGGCGTCCATGGCGGCCGCGCTGCGTGCGCTCGTCGCGGTGGCCGGCGGGCGGCGCAAGATCGCGGTGCTCGGCTTCATGGCGGAGCTCGGCGAGTACGAGCGAACCGGCCACGAGGAGGTCGGGCGCCTCGCCGCGGAGCTCGGCGTGGACCGTCTCGTGGCCGTCAGCGAGCAGGCCGCGCCGATCCTGGACGGGGCGGCCGCCGTGGCGAGTTGGGGAGGAGACTCGGTGCTCGTGACCGATCAGGAGGCCGCCGTGGCGCTGCTGCGCGCCGAGCTGCTTCCTCGCGACGTGGTCCTGGTCAAGGGGTCGCGCTACCGGACCTGGGACGTCGCCGACGCCCTCCGTTCGGAAGGCGTCCGCAAGTGAGGGCCGTATTCGTCGCCGCCTTCGTGGCGTTTCTCATCTCGCTGTTCGGCACGCCGATCGCGATCAGGTATTTCACCCGGCTGAAGGCCGACCAGCCCATCCGCACCGAGGGCCCGCAGACGCACCTCGGCAAGAAGGGCACGCCCACGATGGGCGGCGTGGTGTTCATCTTCGCCACGCTGGTCGCCTACACGGGCGGTCACATCGCGCTCACCACGCTGCCCGACAAGCAGCTGCGCCCGAGCGGCCCGACCGCCACCGCCGTGGTGCTGCTGGGCCTGTTCGTCTTCACCGGCCTGCTGGGCTTCCTCGACGACTACCTCAAGGTCGCCAAGCGCAACAGCGACGGGCTCAACAAGCGCGGCAAGCTCATCGGCCAGGCGCTCATCGGCGCCATCTTCGGCGCGATCGCGCTCTACGTGCCGGCCACCCAGACCGGCCGCCAGGTCGTCGCGACGGTGGCCAGCCCGAACCTGTCGTGGGTGCACGACATCGACTGGCTGAACATCGGCAAGATCGCCGCGGTCATCTTCTTCGTCTTCGTCGTCATGTCGATGTCCAACGCGGTGAACCTGACCGACGGCCTCGACGGCCTGGCGACGGGCACCTCGATCCTGGTGCTCGTCAGCTACATGGCGATCGCGTTCTGGCAGTACCGCCACTGGTGCGCGGACCCCGCGTACAACGCCGACTACTGCTACGACGTGCGCGACCCGCTGGAGATGGCGCTGATCGCCGGCGCCGCCGTCGGCGCGCTGGTCGGTTTCCTGTGGTGGAACACCTCCCCGGCCCGGATCTTCATGGGCGACACCGGCTCCATGGCGCTCGGCTCGCTGATCGCCGGCCTGGCCGTGGCGACCAAGACGATCCTGCTGCTGCCGCTGCTCGGCCTGCTCTTCGTCATCATCGTGGTGACCTGGGTGATGCAGATCGGTTCGTACCGCACGACGGGCAAGCGCATCTTCCGGATGGTCCCGCTGCAGCACCATTTCGAGCTGGCCGGCTGGAGCGAGGTCAACATCGTCGTCCGGTTCTGGATCATCGCCGGCCTCGGCGTGGCGGCCGCCCTGGGCCTCTTCGCCGCCGACTTCCTGAGAGTCATGAGCGGCGCCTCGTAAACGAGCGGGACCGGAGACAGCGCGTCGTACCACGCCCAGGCGTGGTACGGACGGAATGATGGCGGCATGAGGAGCGACGGGGAGGAAGTTCCGGACGGCGGCTGGGCCGGCAACTTCGTCGGCACGCTGCGCGGACTGCTCGACCGCCCGCTGGCGTCGTACTACCTACTGCTGTCCAGCGTCGGGCTGCTCGTGTTCATCGGCCTGATCATGGTCTTCTCCGTGACCAGCGTCGGCAACTACGCGACCACGGGCAGCCCGTTCACCTCGATCGCCAAGCAGGGGCTCTGGGCGGTGGTCGGGCTGCTCGCCTTCTGGGTCTGCCAGCGGCTGCCGATGCGCACCTTCCGCGCCCTGGCGATCCCGCTGCTGCTCGCGTCGTTCCTGCTCATGTCCTTCGTGGACCTGATGGGGTGGGTCGCCGCACGGCGTACGCCGCCCGGCGCCAAAGTGGAGTCGATCCATCTCGGGCCGATCTGGGTCAACGACCTCTGGCTGGGCATCGGCGACCTGCAGCTGCAGCCGGCCGAGCTGGCCAAGATCGCGCTGGTGGTCTGGGGTGCCGACCTGCTGGTGCGCAAGGGCCGCGCCATCCTGTCCTGGCGCGGGCTGTTCATCCCGCTGTTCCCGGTGGCGGTCACCCTGCTGCTGCTCGTCGGCTACAACGACCTCGGCTCGATGATCTGCATGGTCGTGCTGTTCACCGGACTGCTCTGGGCGGCCGGGGCCCGGCTGCAGGTCTTCGGCTGGCTCGGCGCTTTCTTCACCGCCGGCGTGGTGGCCCTCATTCTGCTGCCGGCGAACAAGGACTACCGGCTCGACCGGCTCAAGGTGTTCTTCGACCCGAGCATCGACCCGAAAGGGGAGAAGGGGCGGTACCAGTACCTGCGCGGCCTCTGGGCGATGGCCGACGGCGGCTGGTTCGGCGTGGGCCTCGGCCAGGGCCACATCAAGTGGGGCCGGCTGCCCCACGCGCACAACGACTTCATCTTCGCCATCGTCGCCGAGGAACTCGGCGTGGTCGGCTGCATGGTGGTCCTGCTGCTGTTCGGCATGCTGACGTACACCGGGCTGCGCATCGCCCGCCGGGTCGAGGACCCGTTCCGCCGGCTGATGGCGGCCGCGATCACCATCTGGTTCGTCGGCCAGGCGATCATCAATATCGGCGGGGTGGTCGGACTGATGCCGATCACCGGCCTTCCGCTGCCGTTCATCTCCTACGGCGGCACCGCCCTCGTTGTAGCGCTCGCCGCGGCCGGCATCCTGACTTCAGCCGCCCGGGCCGAGCCGGAGTGCGCGCTAGCCATGCACGCCCGTCCACCCCGGAAATGGGTACGACTACTCTGGGCGCCGTTGCCGCCGCTTCCGCGCGCCCGCGAGGACGGCGACAGCGTGGACCCCTCGACACGCACGACGGGCCGGCCCTCGGCGAGTCATTCGCCCAACGGGCCGCCCCGCGGAAGGAGCACCTGATGGCAGCGCTGCGCTCGGTGGTGCTGGCCGGCGGAGGCACGGGCGGGCACATCTACCCGCTGCTCGCCTTCGCCGACTGCCTGCGCAGGCACGACCCCGGCGTCCGCATCACCTGCATCGGGTCGCCAAGCGGGATGGAGAACGAGATCATCCCGCAGCGCGGCTACGAGCTGCGTCACGTTCCGGCGTACCAACTGCCCCGCTCGGTCAACATGAACCTGGTCCGCACCCCGGACCGGATGTGGAAGGCGGCACGGGCCACCCGCGCGATCCTCGACGAGGTCAACGCCGACGTCGTGGTCGGCTTCGGCGGCTACGTGTCGGTTCCGGCCTACCTGGCGGCCTGGCGGCGCAAGACGCCGAGCGTGATCCACGAGGTCAACGTGCCCATCGGCGTGGCCAACAAGATGGGCATGCGCTTCACCAAGCACCTCGTGCTCGGCTTCCCGCACCAGCGGCAGCAGATGCCGGCGGTGGCGCAGGCCGAGGTCGTCGGCGTGCCGCTGCGGCGGAGCATCACCACGCTGGACCGGGCCGCTTGGCGCGCCGAGGCGCGGGCCCGCTTCGGGCTCGATCCCAACCTGCCGACGCTGTTCGTGTTCGGCGCCTCCTCGGGCGCCCGCTCGATCAACCAGGCGGTGGCCGGCGCGGCGAAGGCGATCACGTCGGCCGGGGTACAGGTGCTGCACATCATCGGCGCGCGCAACGAGGACTTCGAGGTGCCGGCCGGCCTCGCCGCGCCGTACGTCCGGATCAAGTTCCTCTCCGAGATGGAGCTCGGCTACGCCGCCGGCGACCTGGCGCTGTGCCGGGGTGGCGCGATGACCTGCGCGGAAACCGCGGCGATCGGCATGCCGGCGGTTTACGTGCCGCTGCCGTGGGGCAACGGCGAGCAGCGGCGCAACGCGTTGCCGGTGGTCGAGGCCGGCGGCGGCCTGATCGTCGAGGACGGTGACCTGTCGCCCGAGCTCATCTCGCAGACCGTGGTGCCGCTGGTGCGCGACGGCGCCCGGCTCGCCGCGATGAGCCGCGCGGCCGCCGGCTACGGCCGCCGCGACGGCGACGAGGCCCTTCGTCGGTACGTGCTGAAGGTGGTGGGAGAGGCATGAGCGGTACGGAGCGGAGCGGCGCCTGGTCTGGGTCGGTCAGTGCGAAGCCTCATCGAGCCAGACTGGGCGGAGTGGCCGCTCATCATGAGCGCAGGGATGACTCGTGCCGCAGCCGGAGCGAAGCGGAGGTTTCGGCATGAGCAAGCTCACTGCTGAGGAACTTGGCAAGGTTCACCTCGTGGGGGTCGGCGGGGTCGGCATGAGCGGCCTGGCCCGGCTGCTGCTGACCCGCGGCATCCCGCTGTCGGGCAGCGAGCTCAAGGAGTGGCCCCAGCTGGCCGCCCTCAAGGCGCTCGGCGGCACGATCTACCGCACCCACCAGCCGTCCAACCTCGACGGCGTGGACACCGTGGTGTATTCGACGGCCATCCCGAAGGACCACATCGAGCTCGTCACCGCCCGCGAGCGGGGACTGCGGCTGCTGCACCGCTCGGAGGCGCTCGCCGCGACGATGAACGGCCGGCGCAGCGTCGCCGTGGCCGGCACGCACGGCAAGACCACCACCACGTCGATGATCACGCTGATCCTCCAGCACGCCGGGCTGGACCCGTCGTTCGTCATCGGCGGGGAGATCTCCGAGGTCGGCTCCAACGCCCACCACGGCAGCGGCGAGCTCTTCGTGGCCGAGGCCGACGAGAGCGACCGGTCGTTCCTGCTGTACGACCCGCACGTCGCGGTCGTCACGAACATCGACGCCGACCACCTCAACACCTACGGCGACCTGCAGGGCCTCGAGGATGCGTTCGTCGAGTTCTGCGGCCGGGTCGAGCCGGGCGGCTTCGTGGTGACCTGCGCCGACGACGCCGGGGCGATGCGGATGGCGGTGCGTGCCCGCGCGGCCGGCGTGGACGTGGTCACCTACGGCACCGCGCCCGACGCCGACCTGCGCATCAGCGAGGTCCGCTCCTCGGCCAACGGCGTGCGCTACGTGGCTCACCACGACGGCGTGCCGCTCGGCGAGGTGTTCCTGCCCGTGCCGGGCGCCCACCTCGGGCTCAACTCGGCCGGCGCGATCCTCGTCGCGCTGCGGCTGGGCGTGCCCGCGGAGACCGCGATCGAGACGCTCGCGACCTTCCCGGGCGTGCGCCGCCGGTTCGAGTTCAAGGGCGCCGAGGCGGGGGTGCGGATCTACGACGAGTACGCGTACCACCCGGTGCCGATCGCGGCGGCGCTGCGCACGCTGCGCGAGGTGGCCGGCGAGGGGCGCCTTGTCGTGGTGTTCCAGCCCTACCGGGTGTACCGCACCCGGGACTTCCAGGCCGAGATCGCCGCGGGCCTGTCGCTCGCCGACGAGGCCGTGATCATGGAGGTCTTCGGCCCCGGCGAGGTCCGCGAGCCGGGGGAGGGCGGGGTGGCGCTCACCGCCGCCGTCGACCTGCCCGGGGATCGCAAGGTGTTCGTGTCCTCCTGGGAGGACGTGCCCGGCGAGGTCGTCGCCCGGGTCCGCGAGGGTGACGTGGTCGTCACGATGGGCGCGCCGCCGATCTCGCTCATGGGCGACGAGCTGCTCGCCGCGCTCAAGGGTGAGGCCGAACCCGAGGAGTACGTGGGCCGGCACTCCCGGGCCGACGACTGAGGACTGATCGCCCGTGACCCAGACGCGCGGCTGGCGGCTCGTCCTGGCCCCTCGCGACGCCCCGCAGTCGGTGCGGCGCTTCGCCAAGCGGGCCAGGCGGCACCGCCTCCTCGCGGCGCTGCCCTGGCTGGTGGCGCTGGGCGTGGCCGCGCTGCTGGGCGGGGCGGCGGCGATCGTCTACCTCACCCCGGCGCTCGGCGTCGAGCGGATCGAGGTCTCCGGCGTGTCCGTCCTCGACCCCGATGCCGTACGCCGGGCGGCGGCCGTCCCGGGCGGCGCCCCGCTCGCCCGGCTCGACCTGGGCGCCGTGGGGCAGCGGGTCCGGCAGCTCAAGCCGGTGCGCACGGCGACCGTCTCGGTCCGCTACCCGCACACGCTCGCCATCGCTGTGCGGGAGCGCACGGCGGTGGCGGTGGTGCCCAAGGTCGGCGGGTATACGCTGCTCGACGCCGAGGGCGTGGCGTTCCTGCCGGTCGAGGCGTCCCCGCCCGGGCTGCCGGTGATCCGCGTCGCCCGGCCCGAGCCCGGCGACGCCACCACGGCCGGCGCGCTGAGCGTGCTCGCCGAGCTGCCGCCGGCGGTGCGCGCGCAGATGGTCGCGCTCGTCGCCGAGTCGCCGACCCGGATCCGGCTGGAGCTGACCGACGGCCGGCTGGTCGTATGGGGCGACGCGACGCAGAACGCGGCGAAGATTCGGGTGCTGCAGCTCACGAAGATCGAACCGGGCCACACCCTCGACGTGAGCGCGCCCAGGGTGGTTCTGGAGAAATGAGCCCTCGGAACCCCTCGCGCGGGGCGCCGCCACGGCCGCGTCGTGTCGATCCCGGGGGTGCTCCCGCGGATGATCGAGGAGAGCGGCCGTCACAAGGGGCACCTGGAAGCCGTTAGGAAAATCGTCGACGGCGTCGTGGCGATTAGCCGACACGCCGAGGCACGGTCCTTGGATCACGACAGTCATGCCCTTACCTTGCGATAAGGCATTAGTTGACATAACTATAAGCCTCTAGTAAAGGGTGAGGGTTTGCGGGACCCTCATCCGGTGCGTTCGCATTTGGCGGACGCCGCCCGTCGCGGGGTCAGGCTCGGGACAGGTCCCACCGCGGGGCCGGACCGGGTTTCCAGTTCGACGACTCCGGACAGGATCGGCGCTCGCCAACCTCGAAAGGAAAGGTGGTCCGATGGCACATCCGCACAACTATCTCGCGGTCATCAAGGTCGTCGGCATCGGCGGCGGCGGGGTCAACGCCGTCAATCGCATGATCGAGGTTGGCCTGAAGGGCGTCGAGTTCATCGCGATCAACACCGACGCCCAGGCCCTGCTGATGAGTGACGCCGACGTCAAGCTCGACGTCGGCCGGGAACTGACCCGCGGGCTGGGTGCGGGCGCCAATCCCGATGTCGGCAAGAATGCGGCCGAAGACCACCGGGACGAGATCGAAGAGGTGCTCAAGGGCGCCGACATGGTCTTCGTCACCTGCGGCGAGGGTGGCGGCACAGGCACCGGCGGCGCGCCCGTCGTGGCCAACATCGCGCGGAAGCTCGGCGCGCTGACCATCGGTGTGGTCACCCGGCCGTTCTCGTTCGAGGGCAAGCGCCGGCAGGTGCAGGCCGAGGCGGGCATCGAGGAGCTGCGCAATCAGTGCGACACGCTCATCGTGATCCCCAACGACCGGCTCCTGGCGCTGGGGGACCGCGGCATCAGCATGATGGACGCCTTCCGCCAGGCCGACCAGGTCCTGCTCTCCGGTGTTCAGGGCATCACCGACCTGATCACCACGCCGGGCCTGATCAACCTCGATTTCGCCGACGTCAAGAGCGTCATGAGCGGCGCCGGGAGCGCGCTCATGGGCATCGGCAGCGCCCGCGGGGACAACCGTGCGGTCGAGGCCGCCGAGTCGGCGATCTCCAGCCCGCTGCTGGAGCAGAGCATGGACGGCGCGCGCGGCGTGCTGCTGTCCATCGCCGGCGGGTCCGACCTGGGCCTGTTCGAGATCAACGACGCTGCGCAGCTGGTCACCGACGCCGCGCACCCGGACGCGAACATCATCTTCGGCGCGGTCATCGACGACGCGCTCGGCGACGAGGTGCGCGTCACGGTCATCGCGGCGGGGTTCGACGGGGGCGCCCCGGCGTACCGGCCGGTCGAGGCGCGCGCGCCGCGCGCGGCGCACGGCGGTCAGCACAGCCAGCCCAAGGAGCCTCCGGCGCCGGAGCGCCAGGCCCCACCGCCGCCCCGGCGGGTGCTCTTCGACGACGTCGACGTGCCGGACTTCCTCAAGAACGGCGCCTGATCGATCTCTGCTTGAATCAGGTAGGCCGCCCCGGCGGCCTACCTGATCGGCATATTCGGAGGGTTCCCGTGGACGCGCGCACATCGGAGATCGCGGCCAATCTCGCGGCGGTGCGGGAGCGGATCACCGCTGCCTGCCGGGCCGCCGGCCGCGTGCCGGATTCCGTCACGCTCGTGGCGATCACGAAGACCTATCCCGCCGAGGACGTGGCGCGCCTGGCCGACCTGGGCGTGCTCGACGTGGGCGAGAACCGCGACCAGGAGGCCGCCCCGAAGGCGGCGGCCGTTTCCGGGGTGCGCTGGCACTTCGTCGGGCAGCTGCAGCGCAACAAGGCGCGGTCGGTGGCGGGCTACGCCGACGTCGTGCACTCCGTGGACAGCCTGCGGCTGGCCGACGCGCTGGCCGACGCCGCCGTGCGGGCCGGGCGGGAGACCCCGCTCGGCGCGCTGGTGCAGGTCAGCCTGGACGACGACGAGCGGCGCGGCGGCGCGGTCACCGGCGCTGTGGAGAAGGTGGCCGAGGCGATCGCGGCCAGCCCGGCGCTGCGGCTGCTCGGGGTCATGGCGGTGGCGCCGCTCGGCTGGGAGCCCGACGACGCATTCGCACGCCTCGCCGCGATCTCCTCCCGGATTCGGCAGCGTTTTTCCGGGCCGGGCGGCGTGCCGGACTGGATTTCCGCGGGTATGAGCGGCGACCTTGAATCCGCGATTCTGCATGGCTCGACACATGTCCGTGTCGGCAGCGCATTGCTCGGAAAACGCACCCCGCTGCGGTAGCCTGGCCGCGGTAACGGAAAAAATTACACGGGTGTGGTTCTGCGCCGGCGGGGCGGTGTCGCACGACGTGATCGGTGGCACGGACAACGGGGGGAAGTGCCGCATGGCGGTGGACGGAGGAGCGCGTATGGGTGCTCTGCGCAGGGCGGGCGTCTGGCTCGGTCTCGTCGAGGACGAAGACGATCGTGGCTACGACGACCGTCACTACCGATACGGCGACGACCTCCTCGACGACGACGAGGAGGTCGACGAGGTGCCGGCGCCGCGCTCCCGGACGGCCTCGGAGCGGCACACCGCCTCGGAGCGTCTGTCGGTCTCCGAGCGCTTGAGCGCGTCCGAGCGTCTGTCCGCGTCCGAGCGCCTCTCGTCGGCCGAGCGGCTCGAGGCGAGCGCCGCGAGCCGGACGAGCACCGTGCGCTCGATCACGCGCCCGAGCTCGTCGGTCAGCTATCCGACCCGTGACAATCTCGCGCTTACCCCGTCGAGCTCACTCCGGGAGCGTCCTGCGGTGGAGGAAGACAACGACGACCGCCGTTACGCGATCACTACGCTGCACCCCACGACCTACAACGAGGCGCGCACGATCGGCGAGCACTTCCGGGACGGCGTTCCGGTGATCATGAACCTCACCGAGATGGACGAGGCGGACGCCAAACGTTTGGTCGACTTCGCGGCGGGTCTGGTGTTCGGGCTGCGTGGTAACTTCGAGCGGGTGACCAACCGAGTCTTCCTGCTCTCTCCGGCAAACGTCCAGGTCACCGCGGAGGACAAAGCCAAGATCGCCGAGGGCGGGTTCTTCAACCAGAGCTGATGCGAGGACTTCAACGGCCGTGGTGTCCATCACCTTGCAGATTGTGCATCTGCTGCTCTACCTGTTCCTGGTGGTGCTCCTCGCACGCTTCGTGATGGGCTACGTCATCCAGTTCGGACGTCGCTGGCAGCCCGGCCGGGGCGCGGCGGCGGCGCTGGAAGTGGTGTGGAGCGTCACCGATCCGCCACTCAAAGCGTTGAGGCGGGTGATTCGACCGCTGCGTATTGGTACCGTGGCCGTGGACCTGTCCTCGCTTGTGCTGCTGGTTATCCTGTTCGTGCTGATGTACGTCGTGTTAGGGCGGCTGATCGCGGCGTTCTCGTGACACGCACCGCTCGGCGGCCTCGCGGCCGCAACTGACCCGAGGAGTTTCGATGCCGCTGACCCCGGCCGACGTTCACAACGTCGCCTTCAAGAAGCCCCCTATCGGCAAACGGGGCTACGACGAGGAAGAGGTCGACGCCTTCCTCGACGAGGTCGAGCGCGAGCTCGCCCGGCTGATCGAAGAGAACAACGAGCTGCGCGCGCAGCTCGAGCGCGGTGGTGGCCCGGCGCGTGTCGCGCCCGGTGGCGGTGGCGACCCTCGCCTCGCCGCGGAGCTCGCCGATCTCAAGACGCAGTTCGAGCGCGTTCAGCGGGAGAAGTCGTCCGCCGAGGCGGCCGCTCGCGGCATGCAGCAGGAGCTCGACCAGATCCGGGCGCAGGGCGGCGCCACGGGCGGCGGCGACGGCGAGCAGCAGGCGCTGCGCGTCCTCATGATGGCCCAGCGCACCGCGGACGACCACGTCTCCGACGCCCGCCGCGAGGCCGACAAGCTCCTCTCCGAGGCTCGCACCAAGTCCGAGGAGGTCACCCGCGACGCGCGGGCGAAGGCCGACGCGCTCGAGCGCGACGCCCGCCAGCGCCACCAGGAGGCCATGGGCGGCCTCGACGCGAAGCGCACCGCGCTGCAGAAGCACATCGAGGAGCTCAAGCAGTTCGAGCGGGAGTATCGCACCCGCCTCAAGGCCTACCTGGAGAGCCAGCTGCGCGACCTCACCGGCCGCGAGCAGAGCCTCGAGGCCGAGATGGCCGCGCGCAACGAGGGCGCGGCGCGTCCGGCCGTCGGCGGCGGCCTGGCCACGGCCGGCCTCGCGGGCGGCTACGAGGGCGCGGGTCGCTGACCGTCACGAGCCAGGTCCAGGTCCGAGGCGACGCGGCACGTCACCCGCAGGAGTGAACCGAACAGCACACGGCACACACAGCACCCGGCCGGCAGCCATGTCACATGCGGCCGGTCAACGCGACACGCGGCGCCCCAGTCGAATTTTCGGCTGGGGCGCCGGTCGCTTACGGGACACTTCCGGCAGGCTCGGTCGTTGTACCGGCTGAGAGACACTCGCCCGGGGAGGCTCTGCACTCGCGCCGGGATCGCCTTTTGCGGAGGGACTGGGCCGTGATCGTCGGAAGCCTGCTGCTGATCGTGGTGGCCGTCGGCCTGCTGGTGCTGGGCCTGGTGCAGGGCTCGGACGCGCTGCTGGTGGCGTCGATCGGCGCGAGCCTGCTGGCCGCGGTGGCGCTGATCGTCGGCGGCCGCCAGGCCGCGGCGGCGCGCTCGGCACGCACCACCCGCACCGGGCGGCAGGTGCCCGTGGAGCGCTACGACCCGCTCGCCTCCCACCTGGGCGTCGAGGATCTCGACCTGTCGGGCTCCGGCGAGTACGGCCGGCGTGCCGAGCGGCAGGCGGTCGGCGCGGGCGCCCGCACGGGGACCACCTACGGCACCGCCGCCGGCGGCCGGGCCGCCGCGGACGAGACGGCGATGATGGCGCCGGTGCGCGACGAACCGGAGCCCGCCCTCGGGCCGCCGAGCGACGACGAGCAGGGCCGCTACGACGAGTACCCGTCCGGCTACGATCATGGTGTCCACGGGGCCCTCGCGTACGACGACGATGACGACGATGACGAGTTCGACGACGAGGACCCGGCGGACGAGCCGCCGATCCAGCAATCCTCGGCGGCGGACCTGGCTCGGGTCGCCGCACTGGACGCCGAGGTCCTGGTGATCGACGGCCGCCCGCGCTATCACGTGTCCACCTGCCCGCATCTGCTGGGCCGCGAGCACGAGCCGCTGCCGGCGCACGAGGCGGTCGAGCTGGGCTTCACCCCGTGCAGCGCCTGCGCCCCCAACGACGTCCTGCTCGCCGCCCGCCGCTGACGGGGCCGCCGGACCAATTTCGCCGGGCGGAGGATCGACCTCGGTCGAGTGAACCCGCACAATGGGGCAGTGACCACCATCGCGATCCGTGTCAGGCCGGGTGCGTCGCGCACTGCGGTCGGCGGTAGCCACCCCGGGCCCTACGGGCCGGCGGTGATCGTCGCGGTGGGCGCCCGCCCGGTGGAGGGGCAGGCGACCGAGGCGGCGCTGCGAGCACTCGCGGCCGCGATCGGGGTGCGTCCGTCCGCGCTGCGGCTCAAGGCCGGCGCCGCGAGCCGTGACAAGCTGGTCGAGCTCGCCGATCCGCCCGAGGACCTGCCGGAGCGGGTCGCCGAGCTGCTGGCGGGGCGCCGTTGAGTCACGAGCTCAACATCGCGCTGCTCGTCAGCGCGGCCGTCCTGCTGGTGTGCGTCGGTGCGGTGCGGCTGTCGGTCCGGCTGGGGTTGCCCAGCCTCCTGGTGTACCTGCTGCTCGGCCTCGTGATCGGCGACGCCGGCCTCGGCATCAGGTTCGCCGACGCCGAGCTGACCCGCACGCTCGGCATCTGCGCGCTCGTCGTGATCATCGCCGAGGGCGGGCTGACGGCCCGCTGGTCGACGCTGCGGCCGGTACTCGGGCCGGCGCTGGTGCTCTCCACGCTCGGCGTGGTCGTCAGCGTCGCGGTGGTCGGCGCGGTCGTCCACGCGGCGCTCGGCGTGGGCTGGCAGCAGGCGCTGCTCTACGGCGCGGTGCTGTCCTCGACCGACGCCGCGGCCGTCTTCTCCACGCTGCGCCGGGTGCCGGTGCGCCCGCGCCTGGCCGCGCTGCTGGAGGCGGAGTCCGGGATCAACGACGCTCCCGTGGTCATCCTGGTCGTGCTGCTGTCCGCGCCCCTGGGCGGCCAGGCGCCCTGGTACGAAGAGCTCGCCCTGGTCGGCTACGAGCTCGTGGCCGGCGGCGCGATCGGGCTGCTGGCCGGGTTCGGCGGCGCCTGGGCGCTGCGCCGCGCGGCGCTGCCCTCGGCGGGCCTCTACCCGCTCGCCGCGATCGGGCTGACCGTGCTCGCCTACGCCGCCGGGGCGGTCGCGCACGCCTCGGGGTTCCTCGCCGTGTACGTCACCGGCGTCGTGCTCGGCAACGCCCGCCTGCCGCACCGGCGGGCCATGCTCGGCTTCGCCGACGGCCTGGCCTGGCTGGCCCAGATCGGGCTGTTCGTGCTGCTGGGCCTGCTCGCCTCGCCGAGCGAGCTGGGCGGCGCGGTGGTCACCGCGGTGGTCGTCGGCCTGGTGCTGGTGCTGCTGGCCCGCCCCCTGTCGGTGCTGCTGAGCGCCGCCCCGTTCGCGTTCACCCGCTCCGGTTTCGGCTGGCGCGACCAGGCCTTCCTGTCCTGGGCCGGCCTGCGCGGGGCGGTGCCGGTCGTGCTCGCCACGATCCCGCTCTCGGCCGGCCTGCCCGGGGCGCAGAACCTGTTCAACGTGGTGTTCGTGCTGGTGGTGATCTACACGGCGGCGCAGGGCGTGACACTGCCCCCGGTGGCGCGCCGGCTGGGCGTCACCGCGCCGGCCGAACCGACGGACCTGCAGGTGGAGGCGGCCCCGCTGGAGCGGATGCGAGCCGATCTGCTGCAGGTCGAGGTGCCTGCGGGCTCGAAGCTCAACGGGGTGCACGTGGACGAGTTACGATTGCCTGTCGGTGCGGTCGTGACGCTCGTGTTGCGCGACGGCGGTGCGTTCGTGCCGGCGCCCGAGACTCGTCTGAAGACCCGCGACAGCCTCCTGATCGTCACCACCGAGCAGGTGCGCGACGCTGCGGAGCAACGGCTGCGGGCCGTGAGCAGGCGTGGAAGACTCGCCCGTTGGTTTGCCGAACATGGCGAGGATCGGCGCCAATAATTGATCCAATTGGTCTGAATGCGTGTGTCGCGTTTGTCGGACGCGTGTACATTCCGTATTCTTGCCAGCCACTGGAGTGCGCGACGCGTGTCGCGCGCCCATTTTGCATCTGGGGGAGCCATGGCCGAGCGGGCTGATGCCGTGCCGAAAGGCCGGTCAGCGAGCGGTGCCGGGCGGGGCAGTGCCACCGATGTGACGGGAGTTACCACTGTGAGAAGAGCACAGAAACCCGCCGCTCGGCAAGCCGGGACCACCACCGGGACATCGTCCCGGGCCAAGAGCGGCAACGTCACGAACGCCACATCGGCCAAAAAGGCCACCAAGCGGACGGCGGCGCCGGCCGAGAGGAATTCCGGCCGCGACGTCGCGAACAACAGCACCATCAGCACCAGGAAAGTGCCGACCACGTCAAACGCCGCCCGTGCGGCCGAGGGAGCCACGATGGCCAAGACCGCAGAACCGAAGACCACCGCGGCCAAGACCGCTGGGGCGACGTCCGCCCGTGGCACGCGCACGGCAGCCGAGACCGAGAAGATCCGCGTCGCGCTGATCGAGCGCCGCGACGAGCTCAAGTCGGAGCACGACCAGACGCTGCTCGAGATCCACGAGCTGCAGCAGCACCGCCTGACCGACTCCGCCGGGGACGACCAGGCCGACACCGGCACCAAGACCGGCGAGCGCGAGCAGGAGATCACCATCGCCAACAACCTGGCCGAGCGCATCTCGCAGGTCGAGCGGGCGCTGGAGCGGCTCGACGAGGGCGGCTACGGCTGGTGTGAGAAGTGCGGCAACCCCATCCCCGTCGAGCGCCTGGCCGCGTTCCCGTCCGCTACGCTCTGCGTCACCTGCAAGCAGTTGGAGGAGCGGCGCTGACCACCCAGGATCCCACCCAGGATCGGATCGAGCCCGAGTCCGAGCCAGAGCGGCGGACTCGGTCGCGAACCCGGGCCTGGGCCGTCTTCGGCCTCATCGCGGTCGCGGTCATCGCGATCGACGTGGCCGTCAAGCAGTGGACCACCTCGACCATCGTCCACGGCGAGCCGGTGAAGCTCCTGGGCGGCCTGATCTACGTCATCCACACCCGCAACAGCGGGGCGGCGTTCAGCATGCTGCCCAACCAGACGTGGATCTTCCCGCTCATCGCGTTCGGCGTGATCGCGTGGCTGTTCTGGATGATCAAGGGCACCGTGTCGGCCGCGTGGGCGGTGGCGCTGGGCCTCGTCCTCGGCGGCGCGGCCGGCAACCTCGGCGACCGGCTCTTCCGGGCGCCCGGGCCGTTCCGCGGGCACGTGGTCGACATGTTCAGCTTCCTGGATGACCACGCGGGGCACTTCCCGGTGTTCAACATCGCGGACTCTGCGCTGACGGTCGGGGTGATTCTGGCGATCCTGCTGGAGTTCACGGGGCGCCTGCGCGACGGGACCCGGGCCAGGCGCGATGCGTGAGATCCGCTCGCTGCCGGTGCCCGACGGGCTGGACGGCACGCGGCTCGACCAGGCGCTCACCCGGCTCTTCGGGTTCAGCCGCACGACGGCGGCGGACCTGGTCGAGGCGGGCGACGTCGCCGTCGACGGCGAGGTCCGCCCGAAGTCGGACAAGGTGCGCGCCGGGGCCTGGCTGGAGGTCACCCTGCCGGCCCCGCCGGACGCGGTCGTGGTCGAGGCGGTGCCGGTCGCCGGGCTGGTCATCGTCTACAGCGACGACGACATCGTGGTGGTCGACAAGCCGGTCGGCGTGGCGGCGCACCCCAGCCCCGGCTGGACCGGCCCGACCGTGATCGGCGGGCTGGCGGCGATGGGGCAGACGGTCGCCACCAGCGGCGCCGCGGAGCGGCAGGGCGTCGTGCACCGGCTCGACGTCGGCACGACCGGGCTCATGGTGGTGGCCAAGAGCGAGCCCGCGTACAGCGCCCTCAAGCGCGCCTTCAAGGCCCGCGAGGTGGAGAAGCGGTACCACGCCGTCGTCCAGGGCCACCCGGACCCGCTGCGCGGCACGATCGACGCGCCGATCGACCGACACCCGAGCCACGACTACAAGTTCGCCGTGGTCTCCGGCGGGCGGCCGAGCATCACCCACTACGACACGATCGAGGCGTTCCCCGCGGCCAGCCTGCTCGACATCAGGCTGGAGACCGGGCGCACGCACCAGATCCGGGTGCATTTCTCGGCGCTGCGCCACCCCTGCGTGGGCGACCTGACCTACGGCGCGGACCCCACGCTCGCCGCCCGGCTGGGGCTGTCCAGGCAGTGGCTGCACGCCCGTGAGCTGGGGTTCGAGCATCCGCGCACCGGCGAGGACGTGTCGTTCGTCAGCGGGTATCCAGCGGACCTGGCGGCGGCGCTCGATGTGCTGAGCGCCGCCGCGTAACCGGTTCGGGCCGGCGTCACGTCGTCGACGTAGATCGGCTCGATCTCAAGACCCCGTGCGTCATCCTCGAGCGAGCGCGTGCGACCCTGGCGTGGCGATGAAGTGGCTCCAGCAACTTGACCAGCGCCTTCTCCCGCCGGTCGGCGACGTCCTCGCCCGGATCTTCCGCGGCGCCCAGCGCCTGCGGGTGTTCACCGCCGTTGTCGGCGTGGTCGCGGTGACCGCGACGCTGCTCGCGGTACACCGGTCGGAGCGTCCCCGCAGCGACCCGTCGCTGGGCGACGTGCTGGGCGTCGGGGTCGCGCAGGGCGCGTCGATCCCGGCGTACGTGCAGGCCGGCCGTGACGAGCTGGCCGCGCTGACGGGCGACGGGCCGGTGTACGCGCTGGTGTCGTTCACCGCCTACCTGGCGCCCGACCGGCTCGCCCCGGTGCTCGCGGATGTCTCGGTGTCGAGCGTCTTCGCCCGGCTGCCGCTGCCGAGAACGCAGACCGAGCTCGTCCGGCTCGGCGCGTACCGGCTGCCCGATGACGTGGTCGCGGCCATGGACGAGACCGCCCGGCGCAAGACCGAGGAGGCGAGCCACTATCGCGAGCTGCTGGCCCGCGCCGGCGGCGCGTCGAGCGAGACGCGCGACATGTACGTTTCCGGCGCCATCGTCGCCGACAAGGAGGCCACCGCCTACAGCGAGCACTGCTCATGCGTCTATGCCGCCGTCGTGCACGCCCCGCCGGCCGCCCTGCGCGCCGTCGCCGCCCGGCCCGAGACCCGCGTCGTCGACCCGATCACCGATCTGCAACGACTCGATCGCACAGTGTTCCTGCCCCCGTTGCCCGAGCAGACCACGGTCGCGGAACCGGTGAGCGAGTGGGCCGAGCCGGCGACCGCGTCCCCCGGTCCGTCCTGAGGCGATATCTCTTCGGCCTGTCGCGCAGTTGATGCAGGGGATGGGCCCGCAGGTGTGGTCCGAATACTGTTCGGTCCGTAGCCTGGGGTACGAGTTTCTGCGCGCCGGTGTGAGGGAGGGCCAAGCGTGGCTGAGCGGGGCGATGCCGGTTGGGACAGGTCGGCGGAGCCGGCTCCCCGATGGCGCTCGCTGCTCGACCGGGCCCTGCTGGGCCGGGCGAGCCCGGGTGATCTGGATTACGACGGCCGATTCGAACAACCCGCGGACCCTTATCCGCTCTCGCGGCCTTACGATGACGAGCCAATGCGAACTAGCAACGGCACGCGACCCTATGACGCGCCGCCCCGCTCCGACGGGCCCGTGCGGCGCGGCCCCATGGTCGAGTATCAAGCCCGCCCGGTCGACCCGGCCGAGCAGATGGTGCAGGTGCTCCGCCAGGAGATCCCCACCCCGAAGGTGCTGGCCTTCGCCAACCCCAAGGGCGGCGTGCACAAGACGACCGCGACCGTGCTGACCGCCGCCACCATCGGCAGCGTCCGCGGCAAGGGCGTCATCGCGTGGGACGACAACGAGCTGCGCGGCACGCTCGGCCTGCGGGCCGGCAGCGCGCGGCACGCCCGCACCATCCGGCACCTGATCGCCGACCTGGTCCGGGTCGAGCACGCGACCGGCTACGACCTCTACGACATGCTCGACGACTACCTGCGGCACGCCTCCGACGGCTCCTACGACGTGCTCGCCGGCGAGGAGAACCCGCGTTTCGCGCAGCGTCTCGACCCGCACACGGTGCGTCGCGTGCTCGAGCTGCTGCGCCGCACCCACGACGTGATCTGCGTCGACACCGGCAACAACGTGGAGAGCCCCAACTGGCAGACCGTGCTGCAGGCCGCGGACCAGCTGGTGGTCACGAGCGTGCCGCGCGAGGACGCCGCGTTCACCGCCGACTGGATGCTCGACCTGCTCGACGAGGCCGGCATGGAGGAGCTCGTCGCCAACGCGGTGACCCTGCTCTCCTGCCCGACGCCCAACCCGACCCCGCTCATCGACGACCTGGCGGGGCACTTCCGCACCCGGACCAGGGCCGTCGTGGTGGTGCCCTACGACCCGGCGCTGGAGAGCGGCTCCAACATCGAATACCCGATGCTCGCGCCGGCGACCAAGCGCGCCTGGCTGCGGGCGACCGCGGTCATGATGGATCCGTACGCCCGGTGACCTCGCCGATCGCCCGCGCGAAGACCTCTTCGTGCCGGTCGGGTCATGCCGCGGAGTGTCTCGCAAAATGTCGTACCCCGGCGATAGGTTCGGGGCCGTGGGGGAGTCTTTCGTACATCTGCACGTGCACACCGAGTATTCGATGCTCGACGGAGCGGCGCGCCTAGGCCCGCTGTTCGCCGAGGCGGCCCGGCTCGGCCAGCCAGCGCTGGCCATGACGGACCACGGCAACATGTTCGGCGCCCACGACTTCTACCATCAGGCCGTCCGGGCCGGGATCCGGCCGATCCTCGGCGTGGAGGCCTACCTGACGCCCGGCACCCATCGGCGGGACCGGACCCGGGTGCGGTGGGCCGACGGCGGGGAGAACGACGTCTCCGGCGGCGGTGCCTACACCCACCTGACACTCCTGGCCGCCGACGCCACCGGGCTGCGCAACCTGTTCCGGCTGTCGTCGCTGGCCAGCCTGGAGGGGTATTTCTACAAGCCGCGCGCCGACCGGGAACTGCTGCAGCGGCACGCGCCGGGAGTGATCGCCACGACCGGCTGCCCGTCGGGGGAGATCCAGACCTGGCTGCGCATCGGCGACTTCGAGCGCGCCTGCGCGGCCGCCGGCGAGCTGCGCGACATCTTCGGCGCCGGCAATCTCTACCTGGAGCTCATGGACCACGGCCTCGACATCGAGACCCGGGTCCGCGCCGATCTGCTGCGCCTCGGCAAGCGGCTCGGGCTCACCCCCGTGGCCACCAACGACCTGCACTACGCCTTCGCCGGCGACGCCGACGCCCACGAAGCGCTGCTCGCCGTGCAGTCCGCGACCACGCTCGCCGACCCGAAGCGCTTCAAGTTCGACGCCCGCGACTTCTATCTCAAGTCCGCGCAGGAGATGCGCCGGATCTGGGACGCCGAGGTCCCGGGCGCCTGCGACGCGACGCTGGCCATCGCCGAGCGGATCGGCGACTACGCCGAGGTCTTCGCTCCCCGCCGGCTCATGCCGAGCTTCCCGGTGCCGCCCGGCGAGTCCGAGGACTCCCACCTGCGCGCCGAGGTCGGCCGCGGCCTCGCCCGGCGGTTCCCGGGCGGGGTGCCCGAGCCGCACGCCCGGCAGGCCGACTACGAGCTCTCCGTGATCACCGGCGCCAGCCTCGCCGGCTATTTCCTCGTCGTCGCCGACCTCGTGGCGCACGCCCACCGCGAGGGGATCCGGGTCGGCCCAGGCCGGGGCTCGGCGGCCGGCTCGCTGGCCGCCTTCGCGCTGGGCATCACCGAGCTCGACCCGCTCGCGCACGGGCTGCTCTTCGAGCGCTTCCTCAACCCGGAGCGCCCGAGCATGCCCGACATCGACATGGACTTCGACGAGCGCCGGCGTGGCGAGGTGATCCGCTACGCGACCGAGCAGTATGGCGCCGACCACGTCTCGCAGATCATCACCTACGGCACGATCAAGGCGAAGGCCGCGGTCAAGGACGCCGCGCGCGTGCTGGGCTTCCCGTTCTCCCTCGGCGAGCGGATCAGCAAGGCCGTGCCGCCGCCGGTGCTCGGGCGCGACATGCCGCTGTCCGGGGTGTTCGATCCGGCGCACCCGCGGCACAAGGAGGGCGGCGAGCTGCGCCGGCTCTACGAGTCCGAGCCCGACGTGCGCACCGTCGTCGACACCGCCCGCGGGCTGGAGGGGCTCAAGCGCCAGTGGGGCGTGCACGCCGCCGGGGTCATCCTGTCCCGCGAGCCGCTGCTCGACGTGCTGCCGATCCAGCGGCGCGAGCAGGACGGCGCGATCATCACCCAGTGGGACATGGGCGCCTGCGAGGCGATGGGCCTGCTCAAGATGGACTTCCTCGGCCTGCGCAACCTCACGATCCTCGACGACGCGGTCGACGCGATCCGCCACAACCGGGGCGTCGACGTCGTCATCGAGGACGCGCCGCTGGACGACCGGCCGACGTATGAGCTGCTGTCCCGCGGCGACACGCTCGGCGTCTTCCAGTTCGACGCCACGCCGGTCCGCCAGCTGCTGCGGGCGATGGCGCCCGACAGCTTCGCGGACATCTCCGCGGTCGGCGCGCTCTACCGGCCCGGGCCGATCGCCGCCAACGCGCACAACGAGTATGCCGACCGCAAGAACGGCCGCCGCCCGGTCACGCCCATCCATCCCGAGCTGGCCGAGCCCCTCGCGGACATCCTCGGCGACACCTATGGCCTGATCGTCTACCAGGAGCAGGTCATGGCGATCGCCCAGCGGGTCGCCGGCTACACCCTTGGCGCCGCCGACCGGCTGCGGCGGGCGATGGGCAAGAAGAAGAAGGAGATCCTGGACGAGGAGTTCACGCGGTTCGCGCCGGCCATGCGCGAGCGGGGCTATTCCGAGGGCGCGATCCGCACCCTGTGGGACATCCTCGTGCCGTTCTCCGACTACGCGTTCAACAAGGCGCACAGCGTGGCGTACGGGCTCGTGGCGTACTGGACGGCGTATCTCAAGGCCAACTACCCGGCCGAGTACATGAGCGCCCTGCTCACCTCGGTCGGTGGCGACAAGGACCGCTCCGCCGTCTACCTCGCCGAGTGCCGGCACATGGGCATCCGGGTCCTGCCCCCCGACGTCAACTCCTCGCAGGGCCGCTTCGCCGCCGACGGCGCGGACATCCGTTTCGGCCTCGGCGCGATCCGCAACGTCGGCCCCGCCGCGGTCGAGGCGATCATCCGGGCCCGCCGGGAGAAGGGGGCGTATGCCGACTTCTACGACTTTCTGGGCAAGGTCGACCAGGTGGTCTGCAACCGCAAGACCATCGAGTCGCTCATCAAGGCGGGTGCGTTCGACTCCTTCGGCCACTCCCGCCGCGGCCTGCTCAGCGTCCACGCCGACGCCCTCGACGCCGTCATGGACATCAAGCGCAACGAGGCCATGGGGCAGTTCGACCTGTTCGGCGCCCCGTTCATGAGCGCCCCGCAGGTCCCGGCCACGGAGTGGGACAAGCCGGAGCGGCTCGCCTTCGAGCGCGAGATGCTCGGCCTCTACGTCTCCGACCACCCGTTGCGCGGTCTGGAGCACGTGCTGCGGCGCTCCGCCGACCGGCCGGTCGCGTCGCTCGCCGAGGAGGGCGCCGTTCCCGACGGTGCCGTCGTCCGCCTCGCCGGCATCCTCTCCGGGGTGCAGCGCAAGGTCACCCGGCAGGGGCGGCCGTGGGCGTCGGCGGTGCTGGAGGACCTCGACGGCAGCGTCGAGGTCATGTTCTTCCCCGACACGTATGAGCTCGTCGACCAGTGGGTGGCCGAGGACGTCGTCGTGGCGGTGAAGGGGCGGGTGGACCGGCGGGAGGAGGCGCCGCGGCTGATGGCCATGGACCTGACGCTGCCCGACCTGACCCTGCCCCCGCCGGCCGGCGACGCCCAGCCTTCCGGGCATTCCGGACATCTGGCTGACTCGGCGGCTTTGTCCGATCCCAAGAGTTCGCCGGGCTCGGGGGGCGCGGCGGACTCGCTTGCCGGGTCGGGGCTCGCGCCTGGCAGGATGGGATCGTGAGCGTCGCGCCGATTTCGCCCGTCGAACAGCCGGAGGCCTCCGGGCCGACGCGCGTGCCGATCGGGCGGGAGGTGCTGTTGGCCCTCGGCGCCGCCGCGGTGGTCGCCGGCCTGGGCGCGCCGTTCGGCCTGCTGTGGTCGAGGCTCGCGCCGCACGTGGAGCTCGTGCAGACGCAATACGGCCCGTATCCCGTCGAGGGCGAGCCCGAGGGCTACTGGGCCGACGACGGCTGGTTCATCCTGATGTCGATCGCGATGGGCGCCGTGATCGCCGTCGTCGCCTGGCTGCTGCTGCGCCGATACCGGGGCCCGATCGTCCTGACCGCCCTGGTGCTGGGCTCGGCCGGCGCCTCGGTCCTGGGCGCGTGGCTCGGCAACAAGATCGGCTGGGCGCACTACATCGACCTGGCCGAGCACGCCCCGGTCGGCACCCAGATCTTCCGCCCGGTGAAGCTGCGCACAGGCACGTCGAGCCTGCTGTTCGGCTTCATCCCGTGGGTGCGCGGCACGCTGCTCATCCAGGCCCTGGCGGCCGGCGTGGTGTACACGGGCCTGGCCGGCTTCCACGCCTCCCCGACGCTGCGCTACGACAACATGCCCGCCGAATACCTGGACCGGCCCGCCGAGCCCTACCCGGCCGCGAGCCATCCGGAGCAGCCTCAGCCGGGTGCTGACCAGCCGGGGCCGGCCCATCCGAATTCGCCTTCGCCGGGCTCGTTCGGTCCACCCGCGCCGGGCTCGTTCGGTTCGCCCGGGTCCTCTACGGCTTCGTTCGGTCGACCCTCGGAGTCGCCGGACCTGTCGGTGCCCGCGCTGCCGCCGCCGGGAGCGAGCTGGGCCGACCCTGGGGCGTCTCCATTGCCCGAGGCTCCGCGCTCCGACGTCCCGTCCTGGCAGGGGCCCGGTCCGTCGTACCCATCGGCCGCGCCCGCGTCTTCGCATCAGCCCGAACCGCCGCGCTCCTGACCCGGATTCGTGTCCCCGGCCCGGCCCGGCCTCGGTCTCGGTCTGACCTGGGTTCGCGCCCCAAGCCGGCCTTGGTCTGCCGAGCTGGGTTCGTAGCCGCGGCCTTGGTCTGGGTCTGGCCGGGGTTCGTGCCCCTAGCGGGCCTTGGTCTGCCGAGCTGGGTTCGTGGACGCGGCCCGGCCTCGGTCTGACCTGGGCTCGTGCCGCAGCCGGGCCTCGGTCTGACCGGCCTAAGAGCGACCGCAATTGGCTGGCAGCGGCAGTCCGCCGCGTCCGGCGCCCACAGTGCCGGACTTCTTCATGATCACGGAGTGAACGTGCTGCTTTTTGTGCATTTTTACTCCGTGATCACGGCGAACATGATGGTCGGTCGACGCGGATCGCAGGCGCGGACTGCGCCGCCCGAACTCGGCTTCTCGCGATGCCGAGTGCCCAATTGACGGTCGCTCTAAGTTCGCGCCCCAGCTCGGCTCGAACGTTGGGTGGATCAGGGCGGGCCGCATATTGGGCGATTTATAGCTTGCATTCCTGGTTAGCGGCTTTGCCCCTTATTGGGGCATTTACCGGCGCCGCCGAGTCAGTTCGGGCTGGACGGGATCGCGAGGTCGGCCAGGGCGACGGGCACGGCGCGCACCTGGCCGAGGAGGGCGGTCTCCCGGCGCAGGAGGGCTCGTTCGGCCTTGAGTCGGCTGACCGTGTCCGGCTCGGCGAGCAGCGACTGGCGATCCTCGAGGGTCAGCGAGGCCGTGGCCGCGACAAGGTGCGACAGCACGGTCGGGTCGTCGGGCAGCTGCTCCCCGTCGTTGTCGGACCGCACTGCGCGCAGGTAATCCTGATAGGCGGCGAGCACGCCGGCGGCGAGCTCGCCCTCGCGCTCCGGCTCGCCCTTGGGCTCGGGGAGCCACTCGATCTCGCCGGTCAGGTACGGCGTGTCGTTGCGTGCCAGCCTCAGCAGCCGAAACCGGCGCCGGCCGACCGTCATCAGGTCGAATCGGCCGTCGGGCAGCTCGGTGATCTGCCGGATCTCCGCGGCGCAGCCGATCTCGTAGAGCGAGAGCGACTCGCCGGCCGTGATCGCCGCGTCCGCCGACTCGGTCTGCCGGCCGACCTCCCAGCCGCGCCGGATCGCGACGACACCGAACTCGCGGGGCAGGTTCGCCGGGAGCTCGGTGAGATGCTGCACGAGGGTGCGGTATCGCGGCTCGAAGACGTGCAGCGGCAACACCAGCCCGGGGAACAGCACCGTGCCGAGCGGAAAGAGCGGCAGGAGCGTCTGGGTGTGCTCCGGTTCGTTCGCTGCCTCCACGAGCCGAAGCGTAGCCGAGCGCGCCGCGAGCGGCGCTTGGGGACAGGCCTGTCAGCTTTCTCGGCCTGAGGGATTCCGCCGGGCTACGAGCTTCACGTGAGCGTGGTCTACGACCCTGACGCTCCGCACTGATCACCGTGTGGCTGCCACGGTTACCGGCACCGAGACGACCGAGGCCGTCCGCCAATGCCTGGCAGCTCGGCGGCTGCTGCCCGCCGAACACATGGCCGATGTCCGCTACGTCACCGCCGCTCACATTGTGACCGCCCGGGATTAGCGCGCCGTCGACCGCTCGGCCCAGCCGGCTGGGACATCCATGAGGGCGAACGCCTCCCACAAAAGCGGCTTCCGCACCCCGATGCGCGGCGTCCAGGTCGATACGGCCTTACCGTACGTTCGTAGATCGGTCATTTCCAGGGCCCGCCCGTGGGACCGCACGTCACCGGCCCCGCAACTGGGAGCGACTGGGGCGATGCCATTCTCGGCTTCGGGTACCTCCTCCTCGGGATCAAGCGGATGTATAACAAGTGGAAGTATGGCGATCCCGACGGAAAACCTAAGAAGAAGTGCTGATGGGTAACGACGACGCGCAGGTACGCACCCTGCTGGGTGCGTACCTGCGCGCCTTTATGCTTGAACGCCATGATGAGTCCGCCGCCCTGCGCGAGGAGTTCGACGCCCATGACGGCGACGACGACGAGTTCGCCGGCATGATCGACGCCGTCTTCACCGTCGTGGTCCATCGCGTATTCCGGCCTCCCGTCGACCCGTATGGGATCAAGGGTCTCGCCGACCTCTGCCGGGCGCGCTTCGGCGAGGCAGTGTTGACCCATGAGATGCAGATGCTGATCCGGTACCGCCTGGGCCCCTCCGACGCGTCGGCGCCCGTCGTCGCGTGGGAGGATCGGATGCTCATGCAGCTGCTGGCCACCAACCAGCTTGTCGGCGAGGCCGGGCTGGATGACGAGTTGGACGCCCTCATCGCCGAGGCGGAGGACCTGGCTGAGTACCGGGGTCTGCACCCAATACCGCTCGCCGGCCGCTGAGCGGGCACGCCGAGGTCGACCGGGTAGGCCGACTGGTGGTGGGAGCGGTCCCGTCAGGCCACAGCGCAGGACGGCGGGTGAATAGCCGGCGGCCGTTCGCGCCAGACCGGCGCAAAGCCAGTGGGCGAGAGACCAGGCGGTCAGGAAGCCAGGCGGCGTGAAAGTCAGGTAACGGCGTGACGCCGCGAGCGTGGGCAAGATCCCGACAGCCCGCAGGGCGGGATGGCGGCGCATAACCGCTGGCGACGCCGAATAGACTCGCAAGGGTGTTGAACCGGATCGACCTGCGCGGCTCCGCCGAGGACCCGCGCCGTCTGCTGCCCCGAGCCGCCATCGACGTATCCGTCGCCACCGAGCAGGTGCGCCCGACCGTCGAAGCGGTCCGCGAGCATGGCGCGAGCGCGATTCGCGAGGCGACACATCGCTTCGACGGCGTCGAGGTCAAGCAGCTGCGGGTGCCGAAAGAGGAGATCGAGCGGGCCGAGGCCGAGCTCGACCCGGGGGTGCGCGCCGCGCTGCTGGAGTCGATCGCGCGCGCCCGGAAGGTGCACGACGATCAGCGCCGGGCCGAGGTCACGACCGTCCTCGGCGAGGGCGGCACGGTGACCCAGCGGTGGTTGCCGGTTGGCCGCGTCGGGCTGTATGTGCCGGGCGGCCTGGCCGTGTATCCGTCGAGCGTGGTCATGAACGTGGTGCCGGCCCAGGCGGCCGGGGTGGCCTCGATCGCGGTGACGAGCCCGCCGCAGAAGGACACGGGCCTGCCCAACCGCAACATCCTGGCGGCGTGCGCGCTGCTGGGGGTGGACGAGGTCTACGCGGCGGGCGGCGCGCAGGCGATCGCCATGCTGGGGTATGGGTTCACGGACGAGGAGCCGGCGTGCGAGCCGGTCGAAATGATCACCGGGCCGGGCAACATCTGGGTGACGGCGGCGAAGCGGATGCTGCGCGGGACGGTCGGCATCGACGCCGAGGCCGGGCCGACCGAGATCGCGATCCTCGCCGACGACAGCGCCGACCCGCGTCACGTGGCCGCGGACCTGATCAGTCAGGCCGAGCACGACCCGCTCGCGGCGAGCGTGCTGGTCACCACGTCGGTGGAGCTGGCCGACGCGGTCGACGCCGAGGTCGCGCGGCAGGTCGCCGCGACCAAGCACGTGCAGCGCGTGACCGAGGCCCTGAGCGGCCCGCAGTCGGCGACGGTGCTGGTCGGCGACCTGGACCAGGGGCTGCGGGTGGTCGACGCGTATGCCGCCGAGCACCTGGAGATCCAGACCCGCGACCCGCGGACCGTGGCGGAGCGGGTACGCAACGCCGGCGCGATCTTCGTGGGCGCCTGGTCGCCGGTCTCGCTCGGCGACTACTGCGCGGGCTCCAACCACGTCCTGCCGACCGGGGGCTGCGCGCGGCACTCGTCCGGGCTGTCGACGCAGACGTTCCTGCGCGGTGTGCAGCTGATCGAGTACTCGCACGACGCCCTCCAGCAGGTCGCGGCCCACGTGGTGGCGCTGTCCGACGCCGAGGACCTGCCGGCGCACGGCGCGGCGGTGAAGGCGCGGTTCAGCGGATGACGACGCTCGAGGATCTTCCCCTGCGGGACGAGCTGCGGGGCCTGACGCCGTATGGCGCGCCCCAGCTGGACGTGGCCGTCCGCCTGAACACGAACGAGAACTCCTATCCGGTACCGGATGCGGCCGTCGCGGAGATGGAGAGGTCGCTGGCCGCCGTGCTGCGCGACCTCAACCGGTATCCGGACCGGGACGCGGTGGCGCTGCGCACCGACCTCGCTGAGTATCTCGGCCACGGGCTGACCTGGCGTAACGTATGGGCGGCCAACGGCTCCAACGAGATCCAGCAGCAATTGCTGCAGACCTTCGCCGGGCCGGGGCGCACCGCGCTGGGCTTCACCCCGTCGTATTCGATGCATCCGCTGCTGGCCGCGGGCACCGGCACGACCTGGGTCGACGGTCGGCGCGCCGGCGACTTCGCCCTGACCGCCGAGCACGCCGTCGCGAAGGTCCGCGAGCTGCGGCCCGACCTGGTCTTCCTCTGCTCGCCGAACAATCCGACCGGCACGGCGCTGCCGCTGGAGGTCGTCGAGGCGGTCGCGGAGGCGGCCGAGGGCATGGTCGTCGTGGACGAGGCCTACGCGGAGTTCGCCCGCAAGGGCACCGTCTTCGCGCTGAGCCTCGTCGAGCGGTACCCGCGCCTGGTCGTGACGCGCACGATGAGCAAGGCGTTCGCGCTGGCCGGCGGGCGGGTCGGCTACCTTGCCGCCGACCCGGCCGTGGTCGACGCGGTGCAGCTGGTGCGCCTGCCGTACCACCTCAGCGCCATGACCCAGGCGGTCGCCCGGGCGGCGCTGGCGCACACCGGCGCGCTGCTGTCCACCGTGGACGCGGTCAAGGAGCAGCGCGACCGGATCGTCGCCACGCTGCTCGGCTGGGAGCTCCCGGTCGCCGACAGCGACGCCAACTTCGTGCTGTTCGGCGCGCCGCGCGGGGACAGCAAGGGCGTGTGGCAGGCCCTGCTGGACCGGGGCGTGCTCATCCGCGACGTCGGTCTGCCGGGCTGGCTGCGCGTCACCGCCGGCACGCCCGAGGAGACCTCCGCCTTCCTGAACGCACTCGAGGAGCTGTTGTGAACGGTTCGCAGCGGAGCGGAGAGACCGCTCACCAGGGGCGCAGGGTTGACTCGCGCCGTGACCGGAGCGAAGTGGAGGTGTCGGCGTGAGCCGTACCGCCCGCGTCGAGCGCGTCACCAAGGAGACCAAGGTCCTGGTCGAGCTCGACCTCGACGGCACCGGTGCCGGGGAGATCTCCACCGGCGTGGGCTTCTACGACCACATGCTCAACCAGATCGCCAAGCACGGCGGGTTCGATCTGCGGGTACACACCGTGGGAGACCTGGAGATCGACGCGCACCACACCGTCGAGGACACCGCGCTCGCGCTCGGCGCCGCGTTCGCGGAGGCGCTCGGGGACAAGGCCGGCGTGACCCGGTACGGCCACGCGCAGGTGCCGCTGGACGAGGTGCTCGCCTCGGCGGTGGTGGACCTGTCCGGCCGGCCCTACGTGGTGCACGACGAGCCGGCGAACATCGCGCCGCACATCGGCGGCAACTACCCGACCAGCCTGACCCGGCACATCTGGGAGTCCTTCGGGCACTCGGCGCGGGTGACACTGCACGTGAGCATCCTGCGCGCGGGCCGGCACGGCGCCCAGCCCGACGCGCACCACATCGTCGAGGCCCAGTTCAAGGCGGTCGCCCGGGCGCTGCGGCAGGCGTGCGCGATCGACCCGCGCAACGCCGGCGCGGTGCCGAGCACCAAGGGTGCGCTGTGAGCATCGCCCTGCTCGCGCTGGCCGGCCTGCTCCTCGGCGGGGCGCTGTCGCTACGGCAGCAGAGCAAGTCGAAGGTGCCGTTCGTGATCACGCTGCTGCTGGCCGCGCTGTCCGCGGCCGGCGGCCTGCTGTGGATGTGAGAAGGGAAGTCCATCCGTGGCGAAACGGGTAGTGATTCTCGACTACGGCTCGGGCAACCTCCGTTCGGCCGAGCGGGCCGTCGCGCGGGTCGGCGCCGACGTCGAGGTCACCGACGACCTCGGCAAGGCGGCCCGGGCCGACGGCCTGGTGGTGCCCGGCGTCGGCGCCTACGCGGCGTGCATGGCCGGCATTGAGCAGCTCGGCGCCGGACCGACGATCGCCGAGCGGATCCGGGCCGGCGCGCCGGTGCTCGGCATCTGCGTCGGCATGCAGATCCTGTTCGAGTCCGGCGAGGAGCACGGCGTGGTCACCAAGGGCCTGGGCCTGGCGCCGGGCGAGGTGAAGGCGCTGCACGCGCCGGTCGTGCCGCACATGGGCTGGAACACGGTGAACTGGCCGCAGGACACGGTGCTCGGCGCGGGCCTGCCGGCCGACACCCGGTTCTACTTCGTGCACTCCTACGCCCCGACGGTGATCGACGCGCAGGCACACGATGCCAGGAGTCAGGCCGGTGTGCGGGTCGCCACGGCGGTGCACGGCGAGCCGTTCGTCGCGGCGTTCGAGACCGACGTGCTGCGCGCGACCCAGTTCCATCCGGAGAAGTCCGGCGACGCGGGCGCCGCG
The DNA here is from genome assembly GCF_040300025.1 of Dactylosporangium sp. NPDC000555. Lineage (NCBI taxonomy): Bacteria > Bacillati > Actinomycetota > Actinomycetes > Micromonosporales > Micromonosporaceae > Dactylosporangium > Dactylosporangium sp. NPDC000555. Next base: position 73,096 of record NZ_JBEPDB010000012.1, read on the forward strand.
CTGCTGACCAACTGGCTCGGGACGCTCTGAGCTCGTGAGCACGGCGTGAGCAAGGAACGGGCGAAGCGGCGCGCGCTGCTGGAGGCGGAGCGCGCCGCGCGCATGCGCCGCAACGAGCGCAAACGCGCGCGCCGGACCGCGATGCGGCGGCTGGTGCCGAAGGTGCGCATCGGGCGGACCGGTAAGCTTTTTGCTCGCCGGTCCCGCGCGCAGCGTTCGGTCATCGTCACCCTCGTGCTGGTGCTCCTGACCCTCGTGTGGCTGTTCATCGAATCGATGACGGCGCGGATCGGCATCAGCGCGCTCGTCATCGTCGCCACCCCGGCGCTCACCGTGCTCGTCCTTGACCGCCGGATCTGACCGAAGGATCTTGAATCATGGCTCTGCAGCTCCTGCCCGCCGTCGACGTCGCCAACGGCCAGGCGGTCCGCCTCGTCCAGGGCGCCGCCGGCAGCGAAACGACGTATGGCGACCCCCTCGAGGCCGCGCTGGCCTGGCAGCGGCAGGGCGCCGAGTGGATCCACCTCGTCGACCTCGACGCCGCGTTCGGGCGCGGGTCCAACGCGGCGCTGCTGGCCGACGTGGTGCGGCGCCTCGACGTCCAGGTGGAGCTGTCCGGCGGCATCCGCGACGAGGCGTCGCTGAAGGCGGCGCTGTCCACCGGCGCGACCCGGGTGAACCTCGGCACCGCGGCGCTGGAGAACCCGGACTGGTGCGACCACGTCTGCGCCACCTACGGCGACCAGGTCGCGGTCGGCCTGGACGTGCGCGGCCACCAGCTCGCCGCGCGCGGCTGGACGAAGGAGGGCGGGGACCTGTTCGAGGTGCTCGACCGCCTGGAGAAGGCCGGCTGCGCGCGGTACGTGGTGACCGACGTGATGCGCGACGGCACGCTGACCGGCCCCAACCTGACCCTGCTGCTGGAGGTGACCGGCCGCACCAAGAAGCCGGTGATCGCCAGCGGCGGCGTGTCCAAGCTCGACGACCTGCGCCAGCTGGCCGCGCTCGAGCCGGCCGGCGTCGAGGGCGTCATCGTGGGCAAGGCGCTCTACGCCGGGGCCTTCACGGTCTCCGAGGCGCTGCAGGTGCTGAAGGAGTCGGCATGACCGGTCCGGAGCGGAGCGGCGCCTGGTCTGGGTCGATCAGCGCGCAGCCTCATCGAGCCAGACTGGGCGGGGGTGACGGCATGGCCGGTCCGGAGCGGAGCGGAGGGGCCGGTCATTGGGAAGGCAGGTCAGTCATGCCGCGGCCGGAGCGAAGCGGGGGTGACGGCATGGCCGGTCCGGAGCGGAGCGGAGGGGCCGGTCATTGGGAAGGCAGGTCAGTCATGCCGCGGCCGGAGCGAAGCGGAGGTGACGGCATGACCGTTGCGGTGCGGGTGATTCCCTGCCTGGACGTGGACGCCGGCCGAGTGGTCAAGGGCATCAACTTCCTCAACCTCCGCGACGCCGGCGATCCGGTCGAGCTGGGCGCCGCCTACGACGCCGCGGGCGCCGACGAGCTGGTGTTCCTGGACGTGACCGCCTCGTCGGACGGGCGCGCGACGATGCTGGACGTGGTCCGCCGTACCGCCGAAACGGTCTTCATCCCGCTGACCGTCGGCGGCGGCGTCCGCAGCGTCGGCGATGTCGACACGCTGCTGCGCGCCGGCGCCGACAAGGTCGGGGTCAACACCGCCGCGATCGCCCGGCCGGAGCTGATCGCGGAGATCGCGCAGCGCTTCGGCAACCAGGTGCTCACGCTGTCGCTGGACGTGCGCCGCTCGGCGGACGGCCCGGGGCGCCAGCCGAGCGGCTTCGAGGTGACCACGCACGGCGGGCGCCGCGGCGCGGGGCTCGACGCGGTCGAGTGGGCGGCGCGGGTGGCCGAGCTCGGCGCCGGCGAGATCCTGCTCAACTCGATGGACGCCGACGGCACCAAGGACGGCTTCGATCTGGAGCTGATCCGCGCGGTGCGCGCGGTCGTCACCATCCCGGTCATCGCCAGCGGCGGCGCCGGGAAGGTCGACGACTTCGTCCCGGCCGTCGCGGCCGGCGCCGACGCCGTGCTCGCCGCGAGCGTGTTCCACTTCGGCGAGCTGTCGATCGGCGACGTGAAGACCGCCCTGCGGGAGGCCGGCCACCCAACCCGTTAGCCGGCCATCTTTCCGGCGGTGACGGTCATGCCGACGCGGCGCCGAAGATGGGCGCCGCCCAGCGTCGATAAACGAACCCTCATTTGCCGCTGCCCGGGGTGACGATGCCGGTCTCGTAGGCGATGATCACCGCTTGGGTGCGGTTGGCGGCGCCCAGTTTCGCGAACACGTTGCCCACGTGGGTCTTGACCGTCTCCAGGCTGATCACCAGGGTGGTCGCGATGCCGGTGTTGGACAGCCCGGCCGCGATCAGGCGAAGGATCTCGGTCTCCCGAGCGGTCAGCCGCGGGTGCCGGATGTCGGGCGGCGGCGCGGGGCGGGTCGCGACAAGCCGGCGTACCGCATCCGGGAACAGCAGCGACTCTCCGGCGACGACCAATCGGATCGCGTGCGCGATCTGGGCCAGCCTCGCCCGCTTGAGCAGGAATCCGCTGGCCCCGGCGCGCAGCGCGTCGTAGACGTGGTCGTCGTTCTCGAACGTGGTGATGACCAGCACTTTCGGGGGATCGGCCAGTTCGGCGCGAAGCAGCTCGGTTGCCCGGATGCCGTCCAGCGCGGGCATCCGCACGTCCATCAGCACCACATCCGGGCGCGCCTCGACGACCAGCGGCAACACCTCGGTGCCGTCTGCCGCCTCGGCGACCACGTCGAGGTCGGGTTCGATGGCCAGCAGCGAGCGAAGACCGGTCCGGGTGAGCTCGTCGTCATCGGCGATCAGCAGACGGATCATGGCGTGGACCGTAACGGAAGCCAGGCGGCGAGCCGCCAGTACCAGCCGGTGTCGCCGGCGACCGGGCCGGCGGTGACCTCGCCTCGCAGGACTTGCACCCGCTCGGCGATGCCGGCGAGGCCCAACCCGCCGGACCGGCCGGCGGTGCTTCGTGCCGGGGCGGCCGCGATCGGGTTGGTCAGCTCGATGTCGACGCTGTCCTGGCCGATGGCGATCCGTACCGTGATCGGGCCGGAGTGGCGCATCGCGTTGGTCAGCCCCTCCTGCACGATCCGGTACGTTTCGCGGGACACCGCGACCGGCACCCGATCCTGCTCGCCGCTGAACTCGGCGTTGACCGTGCTGCCGGCGTTGCGCACCCGGTCGAGTAGCGCCGGCACGTCGGCAAGCGTGTACTGCGGCTCCCGGGTCGGCGCGCCCTCGCGCAGCACACCGAGCACGTGGTCAAGATCCTCCAGCGCGGCGCGGGACGCCTCCTCGATGCTGTCCATCGCGCGCCGCGCCCGTTCCGGGTCGGAATGCACGAGCTTGCTGGCCACCGCGGCCTGGATGGTGGCCGCGGTCAGCGTGTGGCCGATCGAATCATGCAGTTCGCGGGCCAGTCGATTGCGGTGCGCGAGCTGATCGGCGTGCCGCTGTACGGCGGCCATCCGTTCGGCGGTACCGGGCCCGAGCAGGAACGGCACGAGCCGGCGCAGCAGCGCGACGTAGCCGGCGCCCGCGGCGATGGCCACCGCGATGTGGGCGAGCGCGAACGGGGCGGCCCAGGCGCCCGGTAGGCCCGGGGCGACCGACAGGGAGAGGCCCAGGTAGTCGAAGGCTCCGCCGCCGCCCAGCCACAGTGCGGGGATCCCGGCGCCGGCGATCACCGCTCCCAGCGAGATCGCCAGCAGCGCGCCGCCCGAGAGCGCGTGGACGAGCAACCACCCAGCGGTCCGCAGCCGGGTCGGCCACCCGCCCAGCGGCGTCGCCTCCGGCAGGCCGGCGCCCAGCAGGTTGTTGGCCAGCCGGACGGAGGCCACCCGGGTCATCCGGAGCAGCCCGCCGATGGGGATGGCGAGGACGGTGCCGGTGATCGTCGCATAAGGCCGTACGGCGGTCATCGGGGACAGTGCCACAGCGATGACCACCCCGACCATGCCGGCCGGCAACCAGACGGCCGCACCGAGCGCGGCATGCAGCCAGCCCCGGTACGACACCGGGTTCGGGAGCCTGCGAGACATGCGGGAAGTGTCGCAGCCTGTTCGGCCGCGCGCCTCCCACTGGGGAGCCATTGCCCGGCTGGCACCCCCGTGCCAGCCGCGATTCGCACCCGGACGCGATGTGCTGCCGCACCCCGGCAAGGCACGGTGTTGGCCGTCCTGTCCAACGGTGAGGGGAGTACCGGTGCGGAGCCGGGGAGTTCTCGTCTATCTGGCCATCGCCTTCGGCGTGACGTGGCCGTACCTGTTCATCGCCCGGTCCGGCCTCGGGCTGTCGCTTGTCAATCCACTCGTCCAGCTTCCAGTCGCGCTGACGCCGGCGATCGGTGCCCTGGTGGTGCGGCGCTGGGTCACCCGCGAGGGGTTCACCGACGCGGGGCTCCGGCTGCGGCTGCGCGCCGCTCGGAAATACTGGCTGCTCGCCTGGCTCGGACCGTTTGCCATCACCGGGGTGACGCTCCTGCTCGCGGCGGCTCGGGGCTGGTGGCAGCCGGACCTCGCCCCCGCCGGCGGCCCGGCCGGCATAGCTCTGCTGCTCCTGCTGCCCGCCGTGCTCACGCCGCTCTATTGGGGAGAGGAGTTCGGCTGGACCAGCTTCCTGTGGCCGCGGCTCATCCCAGGCCGGCCGGGATGGTCGGTGGTGGTCACCGGCTTCATCTGGGCGGTGTGGCACTATCCGCTGGCCTACCTCGGCTATGTCGAGTTCACCGACCACACCGTCAGCATGCTGCTGTGGACCGTCCAGTTCATGTTGCAGCAGGTGATGCTCTGCTGGCTCTACGCACGCAGCGGATCGGTCTGGGTGACGAGCCTGGCGCATGCGGGCAACAACGTGGTCATCGGCCTGCTGTACGAGCAACTGCTCATCGACGGGGGCGGCATGAGTCAGCTCCAGGTCATGGCCTGCTCGACGATGGTGCTCGCCGTCGTGTGCGCGGCCGCGCCTATCTGGCGCATCGTCAGCGGCCGGCGGCCGCAGCGCGTCTCCGCCCGGCCCGAACCGCCTCGAATGTCCGGTTGATGATTTAGACCACGTGCACCATGTCCTGGCCGGGCATCCATGCGAGGGGGTCGGCCGTGCTCGCGCGGTGTCGCCAGGCGTCCTGGAGGGCTGCGACGGTGGCGCCGATCGCGGGCCGGACGCCGGCGGCGGCGCGCCATGCGACGGACACCCGCCGGGCCGCTTCCGGGGTGACCGGGCGGGCCACGGTGCCGGCCGGCAGCGACGTGCGGGCCAGCCGCGGTACGAACGCCACGCCGAGCCCCTCGGCCACGAAGGTCAGCTGCGTCTCGAACTCGTTGACCAGGATCGAGGGGCACAGCCCGGGCAGCATCCGCAGCAGCCACTCGTGGCACACGGTGCCCGGCCTCGACGCGATCCAGCGCTCCTCGCGGACCTCGTCGAGGCTCACCGCACCGGTGCCGAACGCCAGCGGGTGCCCGGCCGGCAGGATCACGTCGGCGACGTCCAGGCCGAGTTCGACGCTGGCGACCCCCGGCGGATACGTCACCGGGATCTCCACCCAGTCGTCGATGAGGGCCACGTCGATGATGCCGCGCAGGATGCCGTCGAAGCTCGTCTCCCGGTCGCTCTCCAGCAGCGTCGGCTCCAGGCCCGGGTGCTCGGCGGCGAGCCGGCGCAGCGCGTGAGGGAGCAGGCCGCGGCACGCGGTCGGGAACGATGAGACGCTCAGCCGGCCCGACACGGTCTCCTGGTGTGCGGCCAGCGCCGCCTCGGCCTCCTCGACCGCGGCGAGCACCAGCCCGGCATGCTCGGCGAGGATCCGGCCGGCCTCGGTGAGCCGCAGCCGCCGCCCGTCCTTCTCCACGAGTGTGGCCTTCGTCTCACGCTCGAGCTTCGCGATGTGCTGGGAGATCGCCGACGGCGTGCAGTGCAGCGCGCCCGCGGCGGCAGTGACGGTGCCGAACGTCTGCACCGCGCGCAGCGCCTGGAGCCGGGGAAGGTCAAGCATGAAGCAATGCTAAATCAACGATGAAGAATTTTTCGATAGTACTTCACATTTTCCGCGCCAATCATCGAGGCATGAAACCTCGCGACCTCGCCCTGGCGATCCTGGTGACCGCCATCTGGGGCGTCAACTTCGTGGTCATCCATGTGGGCCTGGACAGCATGTCGCCGCTGCTGTTCTGCGCGCTGCGCTTCGGCGTGGCCGCCCTGCCCGCGGTGTTCCTCGTCGGCCGGCCGCGGGCGCCGTGGCGCTGGGTGATCGCCACCGGCGTGGCACTGGGGGTGGTCAAGTTCTCGCTGCTCTTCGCGGGTATGGCCGCCGGGCTGCCGTCCGGGCTCTCCGCGCTGGTACTGCAGAGCCAGGTCGTCTTCACGCTCGTCTTCGCCACCGTCCTGCTGCGCGACCGCCCGGGGCCGCGGCGCGTCGCCGGCGTGGTGCTGGCCGGCGCGGGCATCGTGCTCATCGCCTCGCAACTGGGCCTGGACCGTCCGGTCGGCGCGTTCCTGCTGGTCCTGGCGGCCGGTGCGGCCTGGGGCCTGGCGAACGTCGCGATGCGCAAGGCCTCGGCCGAGAACATGCTGAACTTCATGGTGTGGGTGAGCGCGGTCGCGACCCCGCCGCTGGTCCTGCTCACGCTGACCGTCGACGGCCCGTCGCACGTCTGGGGCGCGCTGAAGGGCCTGGACCTGACCGCCGTCGGCGCGATCGCCTTCATCGCCTACGTCAGCACGCTGCTCGGCTTCGGTGTCTGGGGCCGGCTCATCGCCCGCTACGGCGCCGGTACCGTCGCGCCGTTCGCCGCCCTCGCGCCGGTCTTCGCGATCCTGTCCGCGGCACTGTTCCTGCACGAGCGGATCCACTGGTACGACCTCGTCGGCGGCGCGGCGATCCTCGGCGGGGTGCTGCTGGGCGCGACCGGTGGGCCGCGAATGGTCTCCAGGTCCGGTGCGGAATTGGACTTGCCCGCCGAGTCGGCACGTGCCAGTCTGAGGCCAATCGGTCCGGTGTGATAGCCAATCAAGGGAGACTGGCCTTTGTCTGCGATCGTCCGCGGCGCGCAATTGGCCCGCATGCTCAACGCCTGGAAGGTTGCCGTTGGGGTGCGCGGCCCCGGCGGGCGCCGCCCGGAGTATGTCGTGCTCGCCAACGCCGTGCGCGGCCTGCTCATCGACGGCCGGCTGGCCCTGGGCGTGCGGCTGCCCGCCGAGCGGGAGCTCGCGGCGGCGCTGGGCATCAGCCGTACCACCGTGACCGCCGCATATCGGGAACTGCGCGAGAGTGGGCACGTGTCCAGCCGCCGCGGCGCCGGGAGCTGGACCGAGCTGCCGGCCGGGCACCGGGTCGGGGCCTCCGGGCTGGAGACTCCCAGCGACGACGCCGGCCTGATCGACCTGGGCTGCGCGGCGATGCCGGCCCCGCCGGAGCTGCCGGCGGCCGCCGCCGCGGCCGTCGCCGATCTCGAGCCGTACCTGTGCGGCCCCGGCTACCAGCCGGCCGGGCTGCTCGTGCTGCGGGAGTCGGTGGCCCGCCGCTACACCGAGCGCGGCCTGCCGACCGAGCCCGACCAGGTGATGATCACCGGCGGCGTGCAGCAGGCCCTCGACCTGCTGCTGCGGCTGCTCGTCGCGCCCGGGCAGCGCGCCCTGGTGGAGACGCCCACGTATCCCAACGCGCTGAGCGCGTTCCTGGCCGGCCGGGCGCGGCTCAGCGCGTACGCGATCGGCCCCGACGGCTGGGACGCCGACCTGCTGCTGTCGACGGTCCGCGCGGCGCAGGCCCGGGTCGCGTACCTCATCTCCGACTTCCACAACCCGACCGGCCACCTCATGCCGGCGTCGCTGCGCGAGCGGCTCCCGTCGGCCGCGCACTCCGCCGGCACCGACCTGATCGTCGACGAGTCGTTCGTCGACCTGGCCCTGGACCCCGAGCTCGCCGACGGCGGGATGCCGCCCGCGGTGGCCTCGTTCGACCGCACCGCGCGGGTGCTCACGATCGGCGGGATGAGTAAGGCCTTCTGGGGCGGCCTGCGCATCGGCTGGGTGCGCGGCCCGGCGCCGCTCATCGCCCGGCTCGCCGCGGCCCGCGTCGGCGTCGACATGGCCTCGCCGGTGCTCGACCAGCTCGTCGCCACCCGCCTGCTGCAGCACCGCGACACGATCGTCGCCGCGCGGCGCAAGCAGCTGCTGGTACAGCGCGACACGCTCGCCGAGGCGCTGCGCGCGGAGCTGCCGGACTGGCGCTTCGTGCTGCCCCGCGGCGGCATGGTCATCTGGGCCGAGCTCGACGCGCCGGTGTCCAGCGCCCTGGCCCGCTCCGCGGAGGAGCTCGGCGTGCGGGTCGCGTCCGGGCCACGCTTCGGCGCGGACGGGACGATGGAGCGGTTCATGCGCCTGCCGTTCACGCTGCCGGAGGCCGACCTGGTCGAGGCGGTGCGCCGGCTCGCCGAGGCCCGCACCGACCTGGACCGCCCGCGCCGCCACTCGTGGTCGACGCAGGTGGTCGTGGCCTGAGCAGTCGCGTCGCGGCCCCCGGGGATGGCGGTCCCCGGGGGCCACGACACTGTGGGGTGTGAGCGAGGCCTGTGTCAGATCTCCGCGAGCGCGCCCGCGTACATGCGGTCGATGTCCTGCTCGAACGACTTCTCCACGGCGCGGCGCTTGACCTTGAGCGAGGGGGTGAGCTCGCCGTCCTCGATGGACAGGTCGCGGCCGAGGATCTTGAACTTCTTGACGGTCTCCCAGCGGTTGAGCCTGGTGTTGAGCTCATTGACGTAGCCCGCCACGAGCTCCTCGGCCTCCTTGGAGGCGGCGATCTCGGCGTAGGACTTCCCGGCCAGCGCGGTGCCCTCCGCCCACGCCTTGATCGCGTCGGGGTCGAGGGTGATCAGCATCGTCACGTAGTTGCGGGCCTGGCCGACGACGATCGCCTGCGAGGTGTACGGGCACACCGACTTGAACAGGCCCTCGATGTAGCTGGGCGCGACGTACTTGCCGCCCGACGTCTTGATCAGGTCCTTCTTGCGGTCGGTGATGCGCAGATAGCCATCGGCGTCGAGCTCGCCGATGTCGCCGGTGCGGAACCACCCGTCCTCGGTGAACGCCGCGGCGGTCTCGTCGGGCAGGTTGTGGTATCCCCGCATGACCGGCGTGCCCCTGAGCAGCACCTCGCCGTCGGTGTCGAGCTTCACCTCGAGGTCGCCGAGCGCCTGGCCGACGGTGCCGATCCGCGCGCGGCCCTCGCGGTTGACGAACGAGCCCGCGGACGTCTCGGTCAGCCCGTACCCCTCCAGGATGGGCAGGCCGGCGGCGAAGAAAAACTCGCCGATCTCCGCGGACAGCGGCGCCGAGCCGGAGATCATCGCGCGCATCCGGCCGCCGAGGCGGGCGCGCAGCTTGCTGAAGACCAGCTTGTCGGCGATCGCGGCCTGGACCTTGAGCATCCCGCCCGGCTCGCGGCCGGCCAGCCGCTCGGCGGAGGCGCGCTTGCCGACCACGACCGCCCAGGAGAAGATCTTCCACTTGGCACCGCCATCGGCCTGCGCGCCGGTGACCACGCGGTTGTACACCTTCTCGAAGATCCGCGGCGCGGCGCACATGAGCGTCGGGTGGATCCGGCCGAGGTTGTCGATGATCTTGTCGACCCGGCCGTCGACATATGTGGGCACGCCGACGTACAGGATCCCGCACAGCAGTGTCTTGCCGAACGAGTGCGCCAGCGGCAGCCACAGATACTGCAGGTCGTCGACGTTGAGCACGCCCGTGTCCTGCTGCGTCATGCCCTGCCAGACCCAGCCGGCGTGCAGCAGCTCGACGCCCTTGGGCCGGCCCGTGGTGCCCGACGTGTAGATCAGCGTGGCGAGCTGGTCGCCTTCGACGCCGGCCGCGATCCGGTCGATGAGCTCCGGGTCCGCGGTGGTCACCGCACGTCCGGCCTCCTCCAGCTCCGCGAGGGTCGTCGTCTTCACGGGTTCGGTACCGCTGGGGGCCCCGTCGATCAGCACGACCGCCGTCAGGTTCGGCAGGTCCGCGCCCTGGATCTTGGCCGCCTGGGCCGGGTTTTCGGCGATGAGCACCTTGGAACCGGAGTCGGCGACGATGTACACGGCCTCTTCGGGCTCGGTCGTCGGGTAGACCGTGGTGGTGGCGGCGCCCGCCAGCATGATGCCGAGGTCGGCGAGGATCCAGTCGAGGCGGGTGCTGGACAGCACCGCGACGCGGTCCTCGGGCTGCACGCCGAGCGTGGTCAGGCCGGCGCCGATGGCGCGGGCGCGCTCGCCGACCTCGCGCCAGGTCAACCAGATCGGGTCGGCGGCGTCGTCGGGGGCGGGGTGGCCGAAGGCCAGGGCGTCCGGAGTCTCGGCCACTCGGTGCAGGAACATGTCCGGAATCGAGCGGTACGGCAGTTCGATCCGCTGGGTCTTGGTCATGATCGGCCTTCCGGGGCGTCCGGCAGCGAGCACCGGCGCCGTGACTGTCGTCACGTCTTCCGGTTACCAGAAGGTAAACCGTCGATCCCGTTACCGGCTAGACCCGAAACCGAAACGTGAGCATCCGTCCGGTGCCGCTCAGATGCCCAGTCGCGCTCCTCGAAGGCGTTCGACCAGATCCTCCGGCCCGGTGAGCTCCACGCCGGCGGCGGCCTGGCGGCCGGTGAAGAACAGCAACAGCTCGCCCGGATCACCCTCGACGGTCACCTGCCGGGCCGGGTCGGGGTCGCCCTTGCCGACCGTAAACGGCTCCACGATCGGTTCAGCGGTTGGCCGCAGGCCCGGCGACCGCACCACGATGCGGGCCGGGAACCGGCGGGCCGACAGCCGCGCCGAGCCCTTGGCGCGGGAGCCCAGGGCCCGCGCGTAGGCCTCCGGCAGCTCGCGCGGCACCCAGCCCGGCGCCGCGCGGCGGACGTCCTCGAGGTGGATGAAGAACTCGACGAGGTTGACGGCCTCCTCGGCGAACGCGGGGCGCACGTGCGGCGCAGCGGTGCGCACCTTCTCGACTAGCGCCGCGTAGTCGCCGGCGGCGAGGCGGTCCTGAACCTTCTTCGTGTGCCCGGCGACCGGCTTGATCAGGATGCCGGCGGCCGCGTCGGGCCGGCGCTCGCGCAGCACGAGGTGCGCGGCGAGATCGCGGGTGGCCCAGCCCTCGCAGAGGGTGGGCGCGTCGGGGCCGGCGGCGAGCAGCGCGTCGGCGAGCGCCGCGCGCTCGGCGCGGGCGAAGGAAGTCATGTACGTAACGCTAGCCCCGAAAGTGTCGTAGGTCGTCGGTAAGGTTGGCGGGCGGTCGGGGTCGCTTACCGGGCCGGAGGCCGCGAAAAGCAGGGAGCTGATGTGACCAGCGGCAAGGTGCTCGCGAAGGGCTTTCGGGTGCTGGGTCACGCCGTCCGTGACGAGCCTCACATGTTCGTCGTCTCGGTCGTCGGCAGCGTGCTGTTCAGCATCCTCACGATCGCGACCGCCTTCGTCTCCGGCGCGGTGGTCGGCCGGATCGTGGTGCCGGCACTGGACCGAGGTCACGTCGCCACCGGCACGCTGCTGCTCGCCGGCCTGGCGATCCTCGCGATCAGCCTCGGCAAGATCGTCGGCATCTTCGGCCGCCGGCTGGGCGCCGGGGCCATGCAGTTCAACCTCCAGGCGAAGTATCGCCGCGCGGTGACCCGCCGCTATCTGCGCCTTCCGCTGGCCTGGCACCAGCGCCACCCCACCGGCACGCTGCTGTCCAACGCCAACGCCGACGTGGAGTCGGCGTGGTATCCGATCGCGCCTTTCCCGTTCGCGGTCGGCACGGTGGTCATGCTCGTCGTCGCGGTCGTCTCGCTGTTCGTCACCGACTGGGCGATGGCGCTGGTCGGCGTCGCGATCTTCCCGGCCCTGCTCGGCGTCAACGTGGCCTACTCACGCCGCATGGCGCCGCGGGTCGCCCGGGCCCAGCAGCTGCGCGCCGAGGTCAGCGCGGTCGCCCACGAGAGCTTCGACGGCGCGCTCGTGATCAAGACCATGGGGCGCGAGGCGTCGGAGACCGAGCGCTTCGCCGCGAAGGCCGTCGAGCTGCGCGACGCCATGATCCAGGTCGGCCGCGTCCGCGCGCTGTTCGACCCCGTCCTCGACGCGCTGCCCAGCGCCGGGACCCTCGCGGTGCTCGTCGTCGGCGGCTGGCGCTATCGGCAGGGCGCCGCCGACGTCTCCGAGGTCGTCAGCGTCGCGTTCCTGTTCACCGTGCTGGCCTTCCCGGTCCGGGCCATCGGCTGGGTCCTCGCCGAGCTGCCGCGCAGCGTCGTGGGCTGGGAGCGGATCCGGCACGTGCTCGACGCCGAGGGCGACACCGTCTACGGCGACACCGACCTGCCCGGCACCGGCCCGGCCGCGCTGCGCTTCACCGGCGTCGGCTTCGCCTATGCCGCCGAGGACGGCGCCGGCCCCGGCGTGCTCACCGACGTGACGTTCGACGTGCCGGCCGGGCGCACCGTCGCGCTCGTCGGCCCGACCGGCTCGGGCAAGTCGACCATCGCCGCCCTCGCCGCCAGGCTCGTCGATCCCGTCTCCGGCGTCGTCGAGCTCGACGGCGCCGACGTGCGCGACCTGACCCAGGACGCGCTCGTGCGCAGCACCGCGCTGGTCGCCCAGGTCCCGTTCGTCTTCGACGACACCATCCGCGGCAACATCACGCTCGACCGGCCCGGCATCGACGATGGCGCGGCCTGGCGGGCGCTGCGGCTGGCCCAGGCCGACGGGTTCGTCGGGCACCTCGCCGACGGGCTCGACACGACCGTCGGCGAGCGCGGCACGTCGCTGTCCGGCGGGCAGCGCCAGCGGCTCACCATCGCCCGGGCCCTCGCCGGCGCCCCACGCCTGCTCGTGCTCGACGACGCGACCAGCGCCGTCGACCCGCGCGTCGAGGCCGCGATCCTCGCCGCTCTGCGCCGCGCCGACGGCGCCACGCAGCCGGCCTCCATCCTCGTCGTGGCCTACCGGCGGGCCACCATCGCCCTGGCCGACGAGGTGGTCTACGTGGAGCGCGGGCGGGTCGTGGCCCGCGGCACCCACAGCGAGCTGCTGGACCGCGCGCCCGGCTACGCCGACCTGGTCACGGCCTACGAGAAGGCCGAGGAGGAGCGGGAGCGCGAGCACGCCTTCGACGGCGACCGCCTGGACGACGGCTCGGACGACGGCCTGGACGACCGCCTGGACGAGAAGAGCGTGAGCGCGTGACGAGCACCGTCGAGGCCACCCCCAGGGCGGGCATCCTGCGGCGCGGCCTGGCGCTGTCCCCGGAGCTGTTCACCGGGCTGGCCGGCACGCTCGGCCTGGCCCTGGTCGCCACCGCCGGCCGGGTCGCCGTGCCGGTCGCCATCCAGAAGAGCATCGACCTGGGCCTCCACGCATCCGGCGGGCCCGACCTCGGCGTGGTCGGCACGATCGTGGCGGTCACCGCGGGTGTGCTGCTGCTGACCATGCTCAGCGCCTACCTCATGAACGTGCGCCTCTTCACCGTCAGCGAGACCGCGCTGGCCGGCATCCGCGCCCGCACGTTCCGGCACATCCACGACTTGTCGATGCTGCATCAGCAGTCGGAGCGGCGCGGCGCACTCGTCTCCCGGGTCACCGGCGATGTCGACCAGATCAGCCAGTTTCTGCAGTTCGGCGGCTTGCTGTTCATCATCAGCCTCGGCCAGCTCACGGTCACCACGATCGTCATGCTCGTCTACTCGTGGCAGCTGACCCTCGTCGTCTTCGCCGCCTTCGCGCCGCTGGTCTTCGTCGTGCGGTTCTTCCAGCGCCGGCTCAGCGTGCTGTATCTCGAGGTTCGCGAGAGCGTCGGTGCGATGCTCGGCGTCATCGCCGAGAGCGTCGTGGGCGCTCCGGTCGTGCGCGCCCACGGCATCCAGGGCCGCACCGGCGAGCGGCTGGACCGCTCGATCGAGCGCAACCGGCGCAGCCAGTTTCGCGCCCAGACCAACAACGTGACCAGCATGAGCTTCGGCGAGCTCGCGGCCGGCCTCGCGCTGGCCGGCGTCGTGGTCGTCGGCACCCTGCTCGGCGTCGGCGGCCGGCTCAGCGCCGGCCAGCTCACCGCGTTCCTGTTCCTGGCCACGCTGTTCATACAGCCGGTGCAGGTGGCCACCGAGGTGCTCAACGAGGCGCAGAACGCGATCGCCGGCTGGCGGCGGGTGCTCGACGTCATCGAGACCGAGCCCGACGTCGCCGACCCCGGCGCCGACGGCCGCGCCCTGCCGGACGGCCCGATCGACGTGCGGTTCGAGCACGTCCACTTCGCCTACCCCGACGGCCCCGAGGTGCTCACCGACGTCCACCTCACCGTCACGGCCCGCACCCGGGTCGCCGTCGTGGGCGAGACCGGCAGCGGCAAGACCACGTTCGCCAAGCTGCTGACCCGGCTCATGGACCCGAGCCGGGGCCGCGTCCTGCTCTCCGGCGTGCCGCTCGGCGACGTCCGCTTCGACTCGCTGCGCAGCCGCGTCGTCATGGTCCCGCAGGACGGTTTCCTGTTCGACGGGAGCGTCGCCGACAACGTCCGCTTCGCCTGCCCCGGCCTCACCGACGCGGAGCTCGAGCTCGCCTTCACGGAGCTCGGCCTCATCGACTGGGTCGAGGGCCTGGCCGACGGCCTGCACACCCAGGTCGGCGAGCGCGGCGAGGCGCTGTCGGTGGGTGAGCGGCAGCTGGTGGCGCTGGCCCGGGCGTATGTGGCCGACCCCGACCTGCTCGTCCTGGACGAGGCCACGAGCGCCGTCGACCCGGCCACCGAGGTCCGCCTGCAGCGCACGCTGGACGCCGTGACCCGCGGCCGCACGACGATCGCGATCGCCCACCGCCTCTCGACCGCCCAGGCCGCGGACGAGGTCATCGTGGTCGACAAGGGCCGCGTGGCCCAGCGCGGCCCGCACGCCCGCCTGGTCACCGAGCCCGACTCGATCTACGCCCGCCTCTACGCATCCTGGCTCGAACAAACCCGCTGACCCCGCCTGTGCCGCGCGGTCCTTCTGTGCCGCTTGGTTCTTTTGCGCCGCGCGATCCGTCTGTGCCCCGAAGGCTGTCTGTGCCGCGCGGTCCCGTCCGCGTTGGTCGGTTCTGTGCGGGCTGTTTGGCCGCGTCCGGGGCTTTGGCCGCGGCTGTGGTGATCGGTCGTGTGGTGCTTGCTCGGGCGTTGTGTCGTGTCCGGGGCTTGTCGATTTCGGTGGTCTCGATCGTGGGCCCGGGGCGTGGGTTTGTCACCGGGACGGATTCCATGTACATGCGGCTCTATGCGTCGGGGCGGGGCGAACGCGCCGATGGCCTACATTGGGCGCATGTCAGCCGGGGGGCGCCGATCCGTGCCAATGCAGGTACGCATCGCGGTGACTGGGTTCAATGCGGTCGGCGGCGTCATCTGCACGCTCGCGCTGACCGCGTTCGGCGTGCTGTTGTCCGGCATGAAGATCGACCCGGTGGCCCAGGGCGGCACCGGCTACCTCGACTTCGTCCTGTTCTTCAACGCGATCCTGTGCCTGTCCCCGCTGGCGGCGGTCCTGGTCTTCCTGGGCACCCGCGTGCGGCGCGGCGAGCACTGGGCCTGGCTGGCGAGCCTCGTGTTCTGGGCGTTCGTCGGCGCCACGATCCCCCTCCTGGTGTGGCTGCTGGACGCCCCGCTGTTCTTCGGCCTCGTACCGGCCCTGTGCGCCGCCGCGCTCCTCGCCCTGCTGCTGACCCCCCAGGCCCGCACCCACTGCGCCGACCTCGGCGACTACTGACCTCTCGGCGCGGTCCCCCACACCGAATCATCCGAAATGTCGGCATGTGCCGCTGTGGCCGGCGGTCCGGGGAGGGGGTCGGCGAGGTAGTGCTGGATGGTGGGGCCGATGTTGCGCACGACGTCGTCCTGGGTCATGGAGGCCAGGGGCTCAAGCTTCAGGATGTACCGCATCATTGCCAGGCCGATCATCTGCGAGGCGACCAGAGCGGTCCGCGTCGGGGCCTCGGCCGGGTCCAGGTTGAGCGCGCGGGTCGCGCGGCGCAGGATCTGGCTCACCAGGAACTCGCGCAGCATGCGGGCCGACCACTCGTGCTGCAGCGCGCTGCGGACCAGGGCGGCCGCCGTGTTGCCGGTGGGGGAGTCCCAGACGGTGAGGAAGGCGCGCACCAGGCGCTCGCCGACGCCGTCCAGGCCGGGCTCGAAGACCTTCGGCAGGACCGTGCCGGGGTCGAGCGGGGCATTCATCGCGGCGAGGAACAGCTTGTCCTTCGACCCGAAATAGTGGTGCACCAGCGCCGGGTCGACCCCGGCGCTGGTGGCGATCTGGCGGATGGACGCCCCGTCGAAGCCGCGCTCCGCGAAGGCATTGGTGGCGGCGGCCAGGATGGCCTCTCGCGTGTCCTGGTTGCCGGGGCGTCGTCCGGTGCGGGCCATGAGCCTCTTTCTGCCGTTCCTGTTGCCTCTTGCGTTCCCGCACCGGGTCGACGGGGCGGGCATGGTTCATGCGGTGCGGCGGCGGAGCGTGGCCGCACCGAGCAAGAGTGCCACGATCACGCAGCCGACGATGATGGCGAGGTCCCGCCACATGATCGACGTCGGGTCCGTGTGGGTGCCGACCTCGGTGAGGGCCTGCACGGCGTACGACATGGGCATGACGTCGCTGATCGCCTCCATCCAGCCGGGCATCCGGTCCCGTGGCTGCAGCAGGCCGCAGAGCAGGACCTGGGGGAGTACCACGGCGGGCATGAACTGCACGGCCTGGAACTCGCTGTCCGCGAAGGCGCTGACCAGCAGGCCGAGCGCCATGCCGAGCACGGAGTTGCCGACCGCGATGACGCCGACGAGCCATGCTGGCCCCAGCGTGTCCAGGCCGAGCAGCCAGAACGCGAGCGTCGATACGGTCACGGCCTGTACCGCGGCGGCCACCGCGAACGCGATGCCGTAGCCGAGCAGGATGTCGACCTTGCCGATCGGCGTGGTGAGGAGGCGCTCCAGGGTGCCGCTGGTGCGCTCGCGCAGCATCGCCACGCTCGTCAGCAGGAACATGATCACCAGCGGGAACACGCCCAGCATGATGAGGCCGACGCGGTCGAACAGCGGGGGATTGTCGTCGTAGAGGTACCGAAGCAGGGTCAACAGGACGGTGGGGACCACGAGGATCAGGGCGATCGTCCGGCGGTCGTGCCGGAGCTGGCGGAGGATGCGCCCGGCGGTGCCGAAGGTCAGCCGAAGTGACATGGGTCAGCCCACCTTCTTCGTGTCTTGTGCCTGGGCGAGCTTCTTCGTGTCCTGTGCCTGCACGAGCCTGAGGAACGCCTCGTCCAGGTCGTCGGTGCCGGCGCTCTGCCGTACCTCCGCGGGGGTCTGGTCGGCGATGAGGTACCCCTCGCGGATCAGCAGGAGCCGGTCGCAGCGGCCGGCCTCGTCCATCACGTGGCTCGACACGAGCAGCGTCGAGCCGGCGTTGGCCAGCGCGTAGAAGTGCTGCCAGAGCTCGTTGCGCAGGACCGGGTCCTGGCCGACGGTCGGCTCGTCGAGCACGAGGAGCGACGGTTTGCTCACGATCGCGCAGGCTAGCGAGGCGCGGGCGCGCTGGCCGCCGGAGAGCTGGCCGACCAGCTGGTCCTTGGCCTGGCTCAGCCCGACGTCGCTGATCGCCGCGTCGGCCTGCTTCGCGCTGAGGCCGTAGAGGGACGCGAAGTACCTCGTGTTCTCACGGATGGTCAGGTCGGCATACACGCTCGGTGCCTGGGTGAGGTAGCCGACCTTGTCGCGCAGCGGCTTCGACCCCGCGGGGTGGCCGAGGACCGTGACGGTCCCGCTGGCGACCTTCTGTACGCCGACGACGGCGCGCATGAACGTGGTCTTGCCGCTGCCGCTGGGGCCGAGCAGGCCGGTGACGCTGCCGCTGGGCACGGTGCAGGTGAAGTCGTGCAGCACCCGCCTCTTGCCGCGCGCGATGACGAGGTGTTCGACCTCGACCGCGTTGCTCATCGTGGGTTCCTTCCGGGCGGTCGGTCAGTGGTTTCGGGCGGTGCGACGCTGAGGTCTCGAAACTCAACGCCTGATGAACTCAACGCTAGATGAAATCTTCCCGGCCCGTCAAACCCGTAAATGCGACAGGGGACGGACCGGTGCCGGTCCGTCCCCTGTACTGGGGTTGCAGGTTGCGTCAGAGCGACAGGAGCCGCTCGAGGAAGTCCTTGTACTGCCGCATCGCCACGCGCAGCGCCTCGGTGTCGGGCCGCTCCGACGACGTGGCCGGGTTGAGGGCGTGCTGCTGTTCCTCCAGCTTCTCGGCGAGGGTCTCGATCGCGTCGCTGACCACGGCGGACGCGCGGGCGACCGCCTTGACCGGGTCGTCGACGAACTTGGACTGCGCCTTCACCAACTGCTGCCGGAACTTGTCGGCCCGCTTCCGCTTCCACAGCACGATGCGCTGCTCGACAATGTCCCCGGGCCGCAACGGCGCGGCGACGGCCGCGTACTCGAGTTCGTCGTCCTCGTCCTCCTCGACCACGACGATGGCGACCGGCTCGGCGTCCTCCGCCTCGCCGCCTTCAGCGCCCCCGACGTCGCCCACGAGCGCCAGGACCTCCTGGTCCTCGTCCTCAGCGTCGGCTTCGGCTTCGGGCTCGTCCGCGGCGTCGTGTTCGTCGGCGGCTTCGGCCTCGGGCTCTTCCGTGGCGTCCTCGGCTTCGGCCTCAGGCTCCTCCGCTACGTCCTCGGCTTCGCCTTCGTCGTCGGCGGCTTCGGCCTGGGGCTCGTCCGCGGCGTCGTGTTCGTCGGCGGCTTCGGCCTGGGGCTCTCCCGTGGCGTCCTCGTCGGTGGCCCCTGCCTCGTCGGCCTCGCCGGTCACCTCTCCGATGTCCGCGACGAGGTTGACCTCCTCGGCCGGCCCTTGATCCTCGGTGTTGTCGACCTCGGCCTCGATCGCCTCGACCAGTTCGTCGGCCGTGTCCTCCACGGCCTCGGCCCCTGGCTCCTCGGCGGTTTCCTCCTGAGCCTCGTCGGCTTCGGCGGCGGCGTCCTCCGCGCTGTCCTCGGTGGGCTCGACGTCTGATGCTTCTTCGGCCTCGGCTGCTGGCTCCTCGGCCGCGTCGTCCTGCGAGTCCTCGGTGGCCTCGACGGCGGT
>NZ_JBEPDB010000012.1:92329-109781 GCF_040300025.1 Dactylosporangium sp. NPDC000555
CGCTGGCCTCTTCGTCGGTCTCGGCGGCGGCCTCGGCTTCGGGCTCCTCGATGGCCTCTTCTTGGGCGTCGTCGGCTTCGGCGGCGGCGTCCTCCGTGGTGTCCTCGGTGGGCTCGACGTCTGATGCTTCTTCGGCCTCGGCTGCTGGCTCCTCGGCCGCGTCGTCCTGCGAGTCCTCGGTGGCCTCGACGGCGGTCTGCTCGGCCGGCTCGTCGGCTTCTGCGATGGGCTCTTCTTCGGTCTCGTCGGTGGGCTCCTCGGAGGCCTCGGCATCGGGCTCCTCGGCGGTCTCCTCTTGGGCCTCTTCGGTTTCGGCGGTGGTCTGCTCGGCCGGCTCGTCGGTGACCTCATCGGCTTCCGCGGTGGCCTCTTCCTCGGGCTCCGCGTCGTCGCTCTCGGTGACTGCTTCGGCCACCTCGGGCTCTACGTCCTCCGCCTCGGCGGTGGGTTCCTGGTCGCTGGGCTCGTCGTTGGGCTCGTCGTTGGGCTCGTCGTTGGGCTCGGCGACCGCCCCCTCGTCGGTGGCCTCAGCGGTGGGCTCTTCGTCTGCGACCTCGTTGGTGGCCTCGGCGACCGCCTCTTCGTCGCTGGCCTCATCCGCAGTCTCGGCGACGGGCTGCTCGTCGCCCTCGGCGGTGGCGGGCTCCGCCTCGGCTTCCTCGTCGGCGGAGGCTTCCTCGACGACCACCTCGGCGGCCGGTTCGTCCGCGTCTGCCTCTTCGTTCTCGTTCCCGGCCTCGTCGGCAACGGCCTCGGGCTCCGCGTCGTCGCTCTCGGCGACGGCTTCGGCCACCTCGGTCGCTTCGGGCTCCACGTCCTCCGCCTCGGCGGTGGGCTCTCCGCCGGTGGTCGCCTCCTCGTCGGCGACTTCGTCTGTGGTCTCGGCGGTGGGCTCCTGGTCGCTGGGCTCGGCGTCGACGTCGGTGACCGCCTCCTCGTCGGCGATCTCGTCCGTGGTCTCAGCGGTGGGCTCTTCGTCGGCGGCCGGCTCCTCGTCTGCGACCTCGTTGGTGGCCTCGGCGACCGCCTCTTCGTCGCTGGCGTCCTCCGCAGTCTCGGCGACCGGTTCTTCGTCGGCGGCCTCGGCGGTTTCGGCGGCTGGTTCCTCGTCGCCGGTTTCGGTGACGGTTTCGGCCTCTTCGGCGGTGTCGGTGGCTGCTTCGGGTTCGGCGTCGGATTCCTCCGCGTCTGCGGCGTCCTCGACGTCCTCGGTGGCCTCGGTCTCGGGCTCGTCCGTGATCTCGGCGGCGGGCTCCTCGTCGCCCGGCTCCTCGGCGTCCGCGGCTGCTTCGATCTCCTCGGGCTCGGTCTCGGGCTCGTCGGTGGTCTCGGCCGTGGGCTCCTCTTCGCCCGGCTCGGCGGCGGACTCCTCGGTTTCCGCAACAGCATCCGCGTCCTCGGCCCCAGCCTCGGTGACCTCGACGGCCGCCTCATCGCCTTCCGGCTCGGCGACGGCCTCCTCCGCGGCCTCCGTGGACGCCTCCTCCGCGGCGTCCGTGAGAGCCTCATCAACGATGTCCGTGGCGGCCTCGGAAGCGGCGGAGTCGTCCTCCGTGAGCGGCTCCGGGGATTCGGCGGCAGGGCCGACGATGGTGGAGATGTCGTCGGGCACGGAGACGGAGATCGCCGACGTGTCGGCGAGGTGGTCATCAGCGGAGGACTCGGGGGACTCTGCCGGGGCGGGGGCGTTGTCGGCGTCGGCGGTCGCCGCCAGGGCGTCGTCGAGCGGCTGGCGCGGCTCGGGCACCACGGCCTCGGCCGGCTTGTCCTCCGAAGCGGCGACTTCAGGGGATGGGCTCGACTGGTTGTTCGGCGGGGTGAAGTTGGGGTGCATCGTTGGGTCCTCCGTCCGCTCGGTCCGAACGGGGGCAGCCACCCGGTCGGACTGCTGCTTGGCTCAGCGCTGGGGTCGCGGACGCCGGGAGGCCGAGCGGCGCCCGGAACCGACGACCGCATGACCGACGGTGGGGTGCCCCCAGTGAGACGGGTTGGGGGTGGCCGTCAGGAGGGCGGGGAAGGTGGGGCGACCGCGCAGATCTTCCGTGCGGCGCACCGCCAAAGTACTCCCTCAACACCAGCAGCCATAGACCCCAAACCGCCGAGTGTCCGCAGTGCGCGAGAATTGCCGTTGTGTCGTCGAAGCTTGATCCAGAAGTCGCCAATCGTCTACGCCGGAACGAGGCCGGGCTGGTGCCCGTGATCGTTCAGGAGCACGGCACCGGGCAGGTGCTCATGCTGGCGTGGATGGACGACGAGGCGCTGCATCGCACCCTCACGACGGGGCGGGCCACCTACTGGTCGCGCAGCCGGAAGGAGTACTGGCTCAAGGGCGAGACCTCGGGCCACGTCCAGCACGTCAAGAGCATGGCGGTCGACTGCGACGGTGACGCTCTGCTGCTCACCGTCGAGCAGACCGGCGCCGCCTGCCACACCGGCAACCACACGTGCTTCTACACCCCACTGGAGGTGGCCGGATGACCACCGGCGCCGTGGCCCCGGACGAGGCCACCTTCCGCGAGCTGGCCCGGACCCGCCGGGTGGTGCCGGTGACCCGCCGGCTGCTGGCCGACGGTGAGACGCCGGTCGGGGTGTACCGCAAGCTCGCCGGCGGCCCGGGCACGTTCCTGCTCGAGTCTGCCGAGCAGGGCGCCGGGGCGGCGGGGGCGGTCTGGTCGCGGTACAGCTTCATCGGGGTCCGCAGCATGGCCACGCTCGTCGAGCGGGACGGGCACGCGCACTGGCTCGGCACGCCGCCCGCGAACGTGTCGGTCGACGGAGACCCGACCGAGGTGCTGCGGGCCACGATCGAGGCGCTGAGCGCGGACGACGCCGACCTGCGCGGCCTGGACCTGCCGCCGCTGTCGGGCGGGCTCGTCGGCTTCCTGTCCTACGACGCGGTACGCCGCTTCGAGCGCCTGCCGGAGCTCGCCCTCGACGACCTGAACCACCCCGAGCTGGGCATGATGCTCGCGACTGACCTCGTCGCGCTGGACCACTTCGAGGGCGCGGCGCTGCTGATCGCCAACGCGGTGCTGCCGGCGGCCGGGGCGGACGACGCGGTGGTCGGGGCCGCGTATCACCAGGCGATCGGCCGGCTGGACGCGATGACCACGGCATTGTCCCGGCCCACGCCGCCGCTGGTGTCCACTGTGGACAGAGTGCCGGTCGGCGAGGTGGTCAGCCGCACGCCGGTGGGGGAGTACCCGAAGGCGGTCGAGGTCGCCAAGGAGGCCATCCGGGCCGGGGAGTGCTTCCAGATCGTGGTCGCCCAGCGCTTCGAGCGGGCCACCGAGGCGGACCCGCTGGACGTCTACCGGGTGCTGCGGACGACCAATCCCAGCCCGTACATGTACCTGCTGCGCTTCGACGGCTTCGACGTGGTCGGGTCGTCACCCGAGGTACACGTGAAGGTGGACGGGCGGCGGGCACTGCTGCATCCGATCGCGGGCACGCGCTGGCGCGGGGCGACGCCGGAGGAGGACGCGGCGCTCGCCGCCGACCTGCTCGCCGACCCGAAGGAGCGGGCGGAGCACGTGATGCTCGTCGACCTCGCCCGCAACGACCTCGGGCGGGTGTGCAAGCCCGGCACGGTGGAGGTGCCCGAGTTCATGACCGTCGAGCGGTACTCGCACGTCATGCACATCGTCTCGACCGTGGTCGGCGAGCTGCACGACGATCGCAGCGCGTTCGACACGCTCGCGGCCACGTTTCCGGCCGGCACCCTGTCGGGGGCGCCGAAGGTGCGCGCGATGGAGATCATCGAGGAGCTCGAGCCGACGCGCCGCGGCCTGTACGGCGGGGTCGTCGGCTACTTCGGCTTCGGCGGTGACATGGACACCGCGATCGCGATCCGCACCGCGCTGATCCGCGACCGGATGGCATACGTGCAGGCCGGCGCCGGCATTGTCGCCGACTCCGACCCCACCGCGGAGGAGACCGAGACCCGCAACAAGGCCGCGGCGGTGCTCGCCGCCATCGCAACCGCCGAGACGCTACGGCCGGCCCGGTGAACCTGATCGGCCGGATGACCGGTCGGCGTGGCCTCGCGACCACGGCCGTGGCCTGCGCCGCGGGCGCCGGGCTGGTCCTGCTGGCCGCTACCCGGGGCTGGCAGGACGTGCTCACCAACCAGCCGGCGCCGCTGCCGCCGATCACGAAGCACCGCACCGGCACGGAGATCGCCCCCTGGCTGCCGGCCCTCGGCGTGGTGGCGCTGGCCGGCGCCGGGGCGCTGCTGGCCACCCGGGCCGCGGCGCGGCTGGTCGTGGGGGCGCTGCTGATCCTGTCGGGCGCTGGGGTGGTGGCCGCCGCGCTGGTCACGCTCGGTGACGACGTCAAGGTCGTCTGGCCGCTGCTGTGTACCCTCGGCGGCCTGGTCGTGCTGGCGGCGGGCCTGGTCACCGTGCGCGCCGGGCGGTCGTGGCCGGGGATGGGCGCCCGATACGAGCGTCCGGCGGCGCCCGAGAAGAAACCGGACCGGCCCGCCTCCCAGGCGGAGCTGTGGGACGCCCTCGACCGTGGCGAGGACCCCACCACCGGCGACCGCCCCTGACCAAGGCCGGGCACGCGGGGGAGCAAGGCGCGACCGGGGCGAGGACCCGGCCGGCGGGATCGCCCTGACCGAGGCGCGGCCGAGGCTGTCGAAGGTCGGCGAAGGTCGGCCGCCGGGGACATGCGCTAGTAGGGTCGGCCCATGGCGAGCAGCACCGAGGAAGTGATCGAGGTCGCCGGGCGCGAGGTGACCATCACCAATCCCGACAAGGTCTACTTCCCGAAGTCCGGCCGCACCAAGCTCGACGTCGTGCGCTACTACCTGGCCGTCGCCGACGGGGCGTTGCGCGGGGCGGGCGGCCGGCCGATGGCGCTCAAACGCTACGTCAACGGTATCGAGGGCGAGGCGTTCTTCCAGAAGCGCGCACCCGCCAAGCGCCCCGAGTGGATCGAGACCGCGCAGCTGCGCTACCCGTCCGGGCGCACCGCCGAGGAGGTCGTGCTGCGCGACGCCGCGCAGCTCGCGTGGGTCGTCAACCTCGGCTGCCTGGAGCTGCACACCCACTCGGTCCTCGCCGAGGACCTCGACCACCCCGACGAGCTGCGCATCGACCTCGACCCGGTGCCGGGCGTGCCGTGGGGCCAGGTGATCGACGTCGCGCTGATCGCGCGGGAGGTCCTGGAGGAGCACGGCCTGGCCGGCTGGCCGAAGACGTCCGGCTCCCGCGGCTTCCACATCTACGCCCGCATCGAGCCGCGCTGGACGTTCGCCGAGGTGCGCCGGGCCGCCGAGGGCTTCGCCCGGGAGGTCGCCCGCCGGGCGCCCGACCTCGCCACCGGCGCCTGGTGGAAGGAGGAGCGGCACGGCGTCTTCGTCGACTACAACCAGAACGCGAAGGACCACACGACGGCCTCCGGGTATTCGGTGCGCCCGTCGGAGGAGGCGAAGGTCTCGGCCCCGCTCGCGTGGGACGAGGTGCCCGGCTGCGACCCCGCCGCGTTCACGATGGAGACGCTCCCCGGCCGGCCCGACCCGTGGGCGGGCATCGAGGACGCGCGCGGGTCGCTCGAGCCGCTGCTGGAGCTCGCCGCCACGTTCAAGAAGCGGGCGCCGGCGAAGAAGGGCACGGGCCGCCGCCAGCCGAGCATGCCGCTGATCGAGGTCACGCGCACCGCGACGCGGGAGGAGGCGCTGGCCGACCTCGAGCGGTGGAAGGAGCGGCACCCGGCGGTGTGGCCGCTGCTGGAGCCGGCCGACGTCCTGGTCGACTCGATGCGGGGGATCAACTCGGTCTGGTATCGCGTCCGGGTCAACCTCGTGCACGTGCCCGAGGCCGAACGCCCGCCGCAAGAGCCGCTGGAGCACGAGTTCGACCCCTTCGCCAAGTGGAAGGAGATGCAGGCGCGCGGCCAGATCCCGGCCCGCTGGCAGCGACCGAACGCGAAGCCGCCGACGGCCGAGCCGCAGGAGCGGACCGAGCCGGAGGAACAGGCCGAGCCGGAGCAAGCGGACTAGGAGCCCGAGGCACAGTGGCGGCGTCCTGGGGCGCCGATCTCGGTTGGCATCCTCGATGCTCATCGCGCATGCTCCGGGTCGTCGATCCAGCCGGCCATCACGACGAGGCCGGTCGGACGGTGGATGGTCAGATAGCCGAACGGCAGGTCGAAGCGCACGGTCACGCGCAGCCTGCGGGTCGTGGATGCCCGATGCGGCACCGGGACCACGGGTGGTGGCGCCGCCGTGGTCGCCGGAAACCCGCCGAATCCGCCGGCGGTGAACGCCGCCGCCGTGCTCTGCCCGGCCGCGCCGACCCGCAGGCCGCCGGGGCCGATGCCCGGGAACGTGCCCGATGCCGAGGCCGTGCGCAGCCCGAAGGCGTCGGCCGCGGCGAGCAGGTCGTGGGCGGCGGACACGGCGAAGCGTGGGACCTTCACCACCAGCTCCGGCTCGGCGTCGTCGGCGTCGACCAGCGCGCTGGTGATCGCGGGGCCCTCCGTGGCCGGGGTCGCCGCGCCCGCGGCGGTGGTCGCGGCGGCGAGGACCGCGCCCGGTGGGGCGCCGCCGGCGGCCGTGCACAGGATTACGTCGACGTCCGCGGTGCCGGCGACGGCGAGGAGGGTGACGGGACCGGCGGCGGTCGCGGCGACCCGCAGCACGGAGAGGTCGGGGCCGCGGCGGTGCAGCGAGGCGAGGCGGTGACCGGCCCACGGGCCGGCCACCGGGCGCATGACGCCGTCGGTGAACGGGTCCCGCCAGCCGGCGGTCACGGCCACGGCCGAGGCCAGGACCACGGCGTCTTCGTTCGCAGGGCCGACGGTGGCGGCCGGCAGGGGCGGGACCGGGGCGCCGGCCTGTGTGGACGCCCACGCGTCAAGCAGCGGGCGGTCGATAGCCGGGTCGCCGGTGAGCCGCGGGTCGCAGCGGGCCGCCCAGTCCAGCGTCAGCGGGGTGCCCTCGCGGGTCCAGACGCCGAGGGCGCAGCGCACCGGCAGATCGAGCGGCGTCGGCGCGACCGCGAGCAACTCAGCGCGGGCCGGGCCGCCGGCGACGGAGGCGAGCAGGGCCAGGAGGGGATAGACGGCGGCGCCCGAGAACACTCCGGCGGGGGACACAGAAGCCCAGCCCGCCGTCAATGTGTTCGCCCGCT
Organism: Dactylosporangium sp. NPDC000555; assembly: GCF_040300025.1. NCBI lineage: Bacteria > Bacillati > Actinomycetota > Actinomycetes > Micromonosporales > Micromonosporaceae > Dactylosporangium > Dactylosporangium sp. NPDC000555. Next base: position 99,469 of record NZ_JBEPDB010000012.1, read on the forward strand.
GCACGCTCATGCCGACACCCTAGAACCGGGGTACGACAAAACTCGGCGGCGAGGCATTATGCCCTAGCCTGTCAGGTGACGTCGGCCATACCCCCGCGACCGTCCACTGACCGGGGGCGACCTAGCATCGGTCGCATGACCACCGGAGAGGGGAGCTCCTTGATCAACGCGGAAAGCGGCCGGGTGCTCGACGAGATCCTCGCCGGAGTGCGCGAGGACCTGGCGGCCCGTGAGGCTCAGGTGCCCCTTGCAGACATCAAGCAGCGCGCCGCGCAGGCGCCGCCACCACGGGACGCATACGCGAAGCTGCGCGCTCCCGGCGTCGGCGTGATCGCGGAGGTCAAGCGCTCGTCGCCGTCGAAGGGTCAGCTGGCCGAGATCCCGGACCCGGCCGAGCTCGCGAAGGAGTATGCGGCCGGCGGCGCCCGCTGCGTCAGCGTGCTCACTGAGGGCCGGTGGTTCGGCGGCAGCCTCGACGACTTCGCCGCCGTCCGCGCCGCCGTCGACGTGCCGTTGCTGCGCAAGGACTTCGTCGTGTCCTCCTATCAGGTGCACGAGGCCCGGGCGTATGGCGCCGACCTCGTGCTGCTCATCGTCGCCGCGCTGGACCAGAACACGCTGACCGGGCTGCTCGACCGGATCGAGAGCCTCGGCATGACGGCGCTGGTCGAGGTGCACGACGAGGAGGAGACCGACCGCGCCCTCGAGGCCGGGGCGCGGGTGATCGGGGTCAACGCGCGCAACCTGCGCACGCTCGAGGTGGACCGCACCGTGTTCGAGCGGATCGCGCCCGGCCTGCCCGCCGAGGTGGTCAAGATCGCCGAGTCGGGGGTGCGCGGCACGCACGACCTGATCCGCTACGCGTCGGCGGGCGCCGACGCGGTGCTGGTCGGCGAGGGCCTGGTGACCCAGAAGAGCCCCCGCGACGCGGTCGCCGAGCTGGTCACGGCCGGCAGCCACCCCGCGACGCCGCGGGCGGCCCGGTGAGCGCGTTCCTGTCCGCCGCGGGCCTGCTGCCCGACCCGTCCGGGCACTTCGGCACCTACGGTGGCCGGTTCGTCCCCGAGGCGCTCATCGCCGCGCTCGACCAGCTCGACGCCGCATACCGGCACGCGCAGGCCGACGAGGCGTTCCAAGCCGAGTTCGGGCGGCTGCTGCGCGACTACGCCAACACGCCGAGCCCGCTCTACCGGGCGGAGCGGCTGTCCCGCGGTACCGGTGCGACGATCTTCCTCAAGCGTGAGGATCTCAACCACACCGGCGCGCACAAGGTGCGCAACGTGCTGGGCCAGGCGCTGCTCACCCGGCGGATGGGCAAGACCAGGGTCATCGCCGAGACCGGGGCGGGACAGCACGGTGTGGCCAGCGCCACCGCCTGCGCGCTGCTCGACCTCGAGTGTGTGGTGTACATGGGTGAGGAGGACACCCGTCGCCAGGCGCTCAACGTCGCCCGGATGCGCATGCTCGGCGCCACCGTGGTGCCCGTCGCGACCGGCTCCAAGACGCTCAAGGACGCCATCAACGAGGCCCTGCGCGACTGGGTGACCAACGTCGACAACACGCACTACCTGCTGGGCACCGCCGCCGGGCCGCACCCGTTCCCGGCGATGGTGCGCGACTTCGTCGGCGGGATCAGCGTCGAGGCGCGCCGGCAGATCCTCGAGCAGACCGGTCGCTTGCCCGACGCGGTCGCGGCCTGCGTCGGCGGCGGCTCCAACGCGATCGGCGCGTTTCAGGCCTTCGTGCCCGACGAGGGCGTGCGGCTGTTCGGGTTCGAGGCCGGCGGCGACGGCGTGGACACCGGCCGGCACGCGGCGAGCATCACCGGCGGCGCGACCGGCGTGCTGCACGGCGCGCGCACCTACCTGCTGCAGGACGAGGACGGCCAGACCATCGAGTCGCACTCGATCTCGGCCGGCCTGGACTACCCGGCGGTCGGCCCCGAGCACGCCTACCTGCACGATACGGGCCGCGCGCAGTACGAGCCGGTCACCGACGCCGAGGCGATGGACGCCTTCAAGCTGCTGTGCCGCACCGAGGGGATCATCCCCGCGATCGAGAGCGCGCACGCCGTCGCCGGTGCCCTGCGGGTGATCCCGCGCCTGGCCGCCGACCTGGGCCGCGAGCCGACCGTGATCGTCTGCCTGTCGGGCCGCGGTGACAAGGACATGGACACCGCGCGCGAATGGTTCGAGGTATAGGGCGAATGGTTCAGGGTGTGACAGTCCAGACGGCGTTCGAGAAGGCCCGGGCCGAGGGCCGCAGCGCGCTGATCGGGTACCTCCCGGCCGGCTTCCCCGACTACGCCACGGCCGTCGACGCCGTCCGCGCCATGATCGACAATGGGGTGGACATCGTCGAGGTCGGCCTGCCGTACTCCGACCCGGTCATGGACGGCCCCGTCATCCAGCGCGCCACCGAGGCCGCGCTCGCCGCCGGCTTCCGGGTCCGCGACGGCCTGCGCACCGTCGAGGCGGCGGCGTCGACCGGCGCGCCGATCCTCACCATGACGTACTGGAACCTCGTCGAGCGCTACGGCGTCGAGCGCTTCTCCGCCGACCTCGCCGCCGCGGGCGGGGCCGGGCTGATCACGCCCGACCTCATCCCGGACGAGGCGGAGCCGTGGCTGGCCGCGTCCGACGCGCACGGGCTGGATCGGGTCTTCCTCGTCTCGCCCTCGTCCACCGACGCGCGCATCTCATCCACCGCCGCCGCCTGCCGCGGGTTCGTCTACGCCACCAGCGTCATGGGCGTGACCGGCGCCCGCAGCCAGACCAGCAGCGCCGCGCCCGCCCTCGTCGAGCGCATCCGTCGCCTGGTGCCCGGCACCCCGGTCGCGGTCGGCCTCGGCGTGTCCAACGGTGACCAGGCCGCCGAGGTCGGCGCCTTCGCCGACGGCGTGATCGTCGGCAGCGCCCTGGTGCGGTGCCTGCTCGACGCCGAGACCCCCGCTGCGGGCGTCGCCGCGGTGGCCAAGCTGAGCGCGCGACTCGCGGAGGGCGTCCGCCGCCACTAACCGTGCGCCGGGTTCGTTGAGCCCTCGTGCGGCATTTTTCCCATTCGGTACGGCGGATGCTTCTCCTCGCGGCCCTGTCCGCCCTGCTGGGCTCGTTTCCGGCGCACGCACTCGCCGCCGAGCGGTACGCGGCCAGGGCCGGAGCGGACTGGCGCCAGGACGGCGGCGACGCCGGGCGGTCCGGCCACCAGGCGCTCACCGGTGGCCTCGACGTGGCCGCGGCGCGCCGCCTGCGCCTTTCGTGGACGGCCCCGGCCACGCGGCCGGACGAGCAGGTCGGCGGCGCGGTCGTGGTGGACGGGACGCTGCTGCGCTCGTCCGGCGGCCCGTCGGGGCAGATCCGGCGGTACGACGCCGTCACCGGCAGCGACCTCGGGCTCGTGGTGGACGAGCCCGGCCGCGCGTTCGGGGAGCTCGCGGCGGCCGGGGACACGCTGGTGGTCGAGTCGATCGAGCGGCCCGGGGCGCAGCGGTTCCTCGGCGGGTACCGGATGAACGGCCAACGGCGCTGGGAGATCGCCCTCGCCGACGAGGTCTCCGGCGGGTACACGGTCGGTGACGGGCTGATCCTGCGCAGCGCCGGCGCCACGCTGAGTGCCTTCCGGGTCGCCGACGGTGGGATCGCCTGGACCGCCCCGCTCGGCGGCGAGCCCGGCTTCCACCTGCCGGTCGTGGTCGGCGGGCTTGTCGTGCAGGCCATCGGGCCCGGCCGGCTGCAGGCGTTCGACGGGCGGACCGGCCGCGCCGCCTGGGCGCGCGACGCCGTCGGTGCGGGGCTCGTCGCGGCGGGCGACACCGTGTTCGCCGTCGGTGAGCGGGGTGTCTGCGCCTACGCCGCGGCGGGCGGGGCGCAGCGGTGGTGCGACGCGGATACGCTGCGGTCGCCGGTTCACGCGAGCGTGTCGGCCGATGCGCTCTTCGTGGTCGACGGGCAGGGCGGCCTGGCGGCGTTCGACGCGGCGACCGGCGCCCGGCGGTGGCGCACCGCGTACGGGCTGCGAGCCGAGGTCGACGCGTCCTACTGGGCCCCCGTGAACGGCGGGGGAGTCGTCTACGCGGTGGTGTACCACTTCGCCGTGCGTGGTGGTGTGAGCACGCACCGCGTCGAACTGATCGCCGCCGACGCCGCGACCGGGGCTCTTGTGCGCCGGCTCGACCTTGACGTCGACGCCCTGCGCGGCGACGAGCCGCTGCTGCTGTCGGGTGGCCACGTGTACTTCGCGGCGCTCCAGCGGCTCTACGCCTTCGCCGCCTAGTCTCTAGGGGCGCAGGGCGGCGCGCCACGCGTCGCGGATCGCCTCGGCGCCCCACGCGTTGGGCTCGATGTGGCCGCACAGCCACAGCTCCCGGTTGGCCGGGTGGGAGTCGGGGTCCGTGATGTCGCCGGCCTGGGTGCCGTGGCCCAGGAACGCCGCGTGCAGGTCGGCCACCGCCGCGCCGTGGCGGGCCGCCGCCGCGCGAATCTCCGCGTTGAGGGCCTCGAGCGCGGCCGGGCCGCCCTCGACGTCGGGCAGGCCGGCCCGGGACATGTCGCCGGTGCCGTCGGTCGGGTCGTAGACGGTGCTGACCACGATCCTCGCCCCGGTGGCGGCGAGGCTGGTGAGCGTCGCGTCGTAGTTGGCCGCGACCACCTGCACCGCCGCCGGTACCTTGCCGGGCGACTCGAACATCGCCGTGAGCAGGTCGTTGCCGCCCATGGTCACCGTGACCAGCGCGGGCCGGTCGCCCACCTGGCCGAGCTGCCGGCGCAGCACGTCGTCGCTCGTCGCGCCGTCACGCGCGAGCAGCATGAGCTCGATGCCGAGGTCGTCGGAGAGCAGGGAGGCGGCGCCCAGGCCGGGGCCGCCCGCGTAGTCGTCGATCGACATCGAGTCGCCGAGCGCGTAGTACCGCGGGGCCATGCAATGATCTTCGCCGATGCGGGCCCGGTGATCCAGCGGAATCCGCCAGAGAATTTCAGGCCTCGACGACCTCGGGCTCGGTGTCGCGCTCCACCTCGCGGATAACGCCCGAGCGTCCGGCGGCCGCGTCGGCGATGGCGGCGCGCGTGGTCACGGTGAGCGGCTCGGGCAGCGCGCCGGGGGAGTGCCAGGCCAGCCGGCTGATCCGCCCCGGGGCGTTGAGGGCGGGTCCGCCGCCCTCGAGGCGGCCGCGGAAAACGTGGACGAACAGGTCCGGCACGGCGGTGCCGCACCCGTCGCCGGTGAGCTGGTACACGCCGATCAGCTCGTCGATCTCGGTCTCCAGGCCGGTCTCCTCGCGGATGTCCCGGATGATCGCGTGCACCGGGCTCTCCGCCGCGCGGACCTTGCCGCCGGGCAGGGCCCACAGTTCGTGGCCGCCGGCCCGGCGGCACAGCAGTACGTGCCCGGCCGCGTCCTCGACGACGGCGGCGACGGCGGAGGTCACCTTGCTGCCGTTACTCAGCGCTGAGTAGCTCATGTTGGCACTCTAGGCGCCACTGCTCAACGTAGCGAGAACTTCGCTCATTGTATTCTCCGTGGGCGCATCGAACGGGCGGCCATCGCAATCCCCCGGATCGGCGGTAGCGTGTTCACCCGTGGATGTTGTCCTTTCACCGCTGGCCGAGATCCCGAGCCCGACCCGTGGCGTCTGGGACCTCGGACCTGTTCCGCTGCGCGCCTACGCACTCTGCATCGTGCTGGGCATTGTGGCCGCCTGTTTCATCACCGATCGGCGTCTACGGTCGCGGGGTGCGCCGCCCTGGGTGATCCTCGACGTGGCCATCTGGGCGGTGCCGTTCGGCATCGTGGGCGCCCGGCTGTATCACGTGATCACCTCCCCTGAGGGGTATTTCGGCGAGGGCGGCTCGCTGCTCAAGGCGTTCAAGATCTGGGAGGGTGGTCTCGGCATCTGGGGTGGCATCGCGGCCGGCGCGCTCGGCGCCTACATCGCGTGCCGCCGGCTCGGCCTGCCGTTCGCGATGACCGCCGACGCGGTTGCCGTCGGCCTTCCGGTGGCCCAGGCGATCGGGCGCTTGGGCAACTGGTTCAACAACGAGCTGTATGGCAAGGAGACCTCCCTGCCGTGGGGCCTCGAGGTGTACAACTGGGATGCCAAGCACGGCCAGGCGGTGGAGGTCGACGGCCAGCCCGTCGTGCTGGGCGTCTTCCACCCGACGTTCCTCTACGAGTTGCTGTGGTGCGTCGGCATCGCGGTGGCCGTATGGCTGCTCGACCGGCGGTATCGGTTCGGCCGCGGCCGCGCCTTCGCGCTCTACGTGATGCTCTACACGGTCGGCCGGTTCTGGGTCGAGCTGCTGCGCATCGACGACGCGCACCACGTGCTGGGCATGCGCCTGAACAACTGGACGTCGATCATCGTCTTCGCCGCCGCGCTGGTGTACTTCCTGCGCGTGCGCGGCCCGCAGGAGCACGTGACCTTCGACGAGGACGGCCGCATCTCGCTGGTCGGCGCGGAGCCGGCCGGGCCGGACGGTGACACCGCGGACGGCACGGCGGAGGCCGGGGAGCAGCCGGAGACTGCGGAGCAGGCAGGTGAGCGGGCAGCGGCCGACGGGCCGGATGCCACGGAACCCGACCCGGAGCAACCGGCGAAGGAGCACGAGAGCAGCGACGCGGCCGGTAAGGCCTGATGCGGACCGCGGTCGTGGTCGGGGCCGGCGTCGGCGGGCTCGCCGCCGCCGGGGCGCTGGCCCGGGCCGGCTGGAAGGTCACCCTGATCGAGCGTGACGACCGGCTCCGCCCCGGCCGGGCCGCGCTCGTACTGTGGCCCAACGGGGTCCGCGCGCTGCAGGCCCTCGGCCTGTCCGGCGGCCTCGACAGCATCAGCACGCCGGTCCCGCCCGCCGGCATCCGCCGCCCCGACGGCACCTGGCTGGTCCAGCCCGGCGCCTCGCAGCTCGAGTCGCCACCCGTGGTCGTGCACCGCGAGGACCTGCACGACGCGTTCATCGCCGGCCTCGGCGAGCAGGTCGACGTGCGCGGCGGCATCGAGGTTCAGAGTGCCCGGGTGCACCGCGACCGCCCGGCCGTCGGCGACGGGCGGTTGACGTTCGAGGCCGACCTGGTAGTGGCCGCGGACGGCCCGAACAGCGCGATCCGGCGCCGGCTCGCCTCCGCCAGCACCTTCGCCAGCGCGGGGTTCGCCGCGTGGCGGGCGGTCATTCCGTGGTACCGCGCACCGGAGCTCCCGCCGGAGGTCGCGCCGCACGGCGAGACGCTCGGTAGCGGCCAGCGGTTCGCCTACGCCTCGCTCGGCGAGCGCGGGTTCTCCGGCGGCTCGACCCGCGGCGGCATCTACTGGGTGGCGACGGTGCCCGGCGCGCTGCGCCCCGAACCGGCCGCCGGCCAGCTGGCGCTGCTGCGGCGCTGGTTCGCCGACTGGCACGCCCCGGTCGGACAGCTGCTGGCCGCGACCGAGGCCGACGACCTGGTGCAGGAGCCGGTCGGCGAGCTGACGCCGATGCCGGAGACCTTCGGCGTGCCGGCCGGGCCGGGCGGATACGTGCTCGTCGGCGACGCCGCCCACGTCATGCCGCACCACCTGGCCCAGGGCGCCTCGCTGGCACTGGAGGACGTGGCGACGCTGCAGACGGTGCTGGCGGGCTCCACTCCCGCGGCGCTGGGACCGGCGCTGCAGGAGTACAGCCGGCTGCGCCGGGCCCGGGCGCTGCGGGTGCTGCAGCAGTCGAGGAAGGCCGCGGCGGTCCTGCAGCGACGCGGCCGGCTGGCCTCGTCCCTCGCGCGGGTCACCCCCCGGGCGCTGGACCGGGCCGCGGCCGCGTCGACGGAGTGGGCCGGCCCTACCGGCTGAGGACCCCGTGCTCCACGCACGCGGCCGACCAGCCGGCGGGCAGCACCTGGACCTTCATCCGGCGCCGGCACTGCGGGCAGAAGCGCGGCGGCTCCAGCTCCCGGGCGGCCGCGCACGCCGCGTGGGATCCGCCCATCAGCGGCTCCCCGCAGCGGTCGCAGTAGGTTTCGGCGGTCACAGCGTCGCCGAGAGGGCTTTGACGGGCATGCGCAGCTCGTCGAGCAGCGCCAGGTCTTCAGACGGTGAGCGGCCCAGCGTGGTGAGGTAGTTGCCCACGATGACCGCGTTGACGCCGCCCAGCAGGCCGTCGCGGGTGCCCAGGTCGCCGAGCGCGATCTCCCGGCCGCCGGCGTATCGCAGCAGCGTGCGCGGCAACGCCAGCCGGAACGCGGCGATCGCCCGCAGCGCGTCCTTGGGGTCGAGCACCGGCTGGTCGGCCAGCGGCGTGCCCGGGCGCGGGTTGAGGAAGTTCAGCGGCACCTCGTGCGGGTCCAGCTCCTGCAGCTGGATCGCGAACTCGGCGCGCTGCTCCACGCTCTCGCCCAGGCCCAGGATGCCGCCGCAGCAGACCTCCATGCCGGCGTCGCGCACCATCCGCAGCGTGTCCCAGCGCTCCTCCCAGCTGTGGGTGCTGACCACCTGCGGGAAGTGGGAGCGCGCGGTCTCCAGATTGTGGTTGTACCGGTGGATCTTCAGCTCGGTCAGCCGGTCCACCTGGGCCTGGTTCAGCATGCCCAGCGAGGCGGCGATGTTGATGTCCACGGCCTCGCGGATCGCGGCGACGCCGTCGGCGAGCTGCGCCATGAGCCGCTCGTCCGGGCCGCGCACGGCGGCGACGATGCAGAACTCGGTCGCCCCGGTGGCCGCGGTCTGCTTCGCGGCCTCCACCAGCGACGGAATGTCCAGCCACACCGCCCGCACCGGCGATGTGAACAGGCCCGACTGCGAGCAGAAGTGGCAGTCCTCGGGGCAGCCGCCGGTCTTGAGCGAAACGATGCCCTCGACCTCGACCTCCGGACCGCACCAGCGCATCCGCACCTCGTGCGCGATGGCGAGGTATTCGGGCAGTTCCTCGTCGGTGCAGCGGAGGACGGCGAGCACCCCGTCGTGGTCGAGGCCTACGCCGGTGTCCAGGACGGCCCGCGGCTGATGACTGGCAGCTTCAAGCATGCTCGTACCTTACAAAGCGTTAGGGTCGCCTGTCCGGCCCCGGGAGGGCTCGGTTAGGTTGTGCACATCGCACAATCGGAATCGTAGATGTTCTACAACGGTAACGGGAGGCCTGCGGTGGAGTGGCTGTCCGCACTCGATGAGGAGGCCGCCGCCCGGCACGCCGCGGGCCTGCGCCGCGAGCTGCTGCCGCGCGCCGCCGGCGACGCCGACCCGGTGGTCGACCTGGCGGGCAACGACTACCTCGGGCTGTCGCGCCACCCGGGGGTGCTCGCCGCCGCCGTGCGGGCCCTCGAGGGCTTCGGCCTGGGCGCCACCGGCTCGCGCCTGGTGCGCGGCTCCACGGAACTGCACCGTGACCTGGAGGCCGCGCTCGCGGCGCTGCTTGGGATGCCGGCCGCGCTGGTGTACTCGTCCGGCTACCTCGCCAACCTGGGCGCCGTGCGCGCCCTCGTCCGCCGCGGCACGCTCGTCGTCTCCGACGCGCACAACCACGCGTCCATCGTGGACGGCTGCCGCCTCGCCTGCGCCGGGCGGGCCGCGCGGGAGGGCGCCGAGACCGTCGTCGTGCCGCACGCGGACCCCGACGCCCTTCGCGACATCCTCGCCCGCCACCCGGGCCGCCCCGCCGTCGTCGTCACCGAGAGCGTCTTCTCGGTCGACGGGGACCTCGCGCCACTTGCCGAGCTCTACGCCGTGGCCCGCACCCACGGCGCCCTCATGCTCGTCGACGAGGCGCACGCCCTCGGCGTCATCGGCCCGGCCGGCGCCGGGGGAGTCGCGGCGGCCGGCCTGTCCGGCGCGCCGGGCATCGTGGTCACCGCGACCCTGTCCAAGTCGCTGGGCGCCGCGGGCGGCGTGATCGCCGGTCCGGAGCAGCTGCGCCGCGAGCTCATCGACACCGGCCGCACTTTCATCTTCGACACCGCCCTGCCGCCGGTCGTCGCCGCCGGCGCCCTGGCCGCCCTCCGCCTGCTCGCCGACGGCGACGACCTGCGCGCCGAGTTGCACGCCCGGGCCCGGCGCACGGTGGAGCGCCTGCGCGGCGAGGGCCTCGAGGTCTCCGAGCCCGCCGGCGGGGTGATCTCGATCGCCGCGCCTGGCCCAGACGAGGCGCTCGCGTGGGCGGCCGCCTGCCGGGACCGGGGCGTGGCGGTAGGCTGCTTCCGGCCACCGTCCACTCCGGATGGTCGGTCCCGCCTGCGCCTCACGGTCGGTGTGGGCGTCCCCGCCACGGCCTTCGACCGGGCCGTCGACATCATCGTGAAGGAACGCCCGTGACCGGTGCGGAGCGGAGCGACGGGGCCGGTCACTGGCTGGCTCTGGTTTT